>PIXS01000262.1 GCA_003096255.1 Candidatus Bathyarchaeum sp.
CGTTTTATCCAGCCGTGCAGAGTTAATTGCAAAGCTGCTGGAGCTTCTTCCAAACACCGTTGCACAAGAATAGAAGCTACGTTAGACTGGAATCTATGTTGTAGCTTTAAAAAAATCGAGAGCTTAGCATTTACTAAGCTTTGGAGTTTCTGCGGGATTTGCGCAGCCCTTTTCTTATGGCTTTTTCCAGTTCGATTATTAAGAATCCTGGAATCAAAGCAAGAAGTATCACGGGCCACCATTCCAACGGAATGCTTGCAGTTTTAAAGATCACTTGAACTACGGGAACATAAACCAAAACGAGCCCAGTAACGATGGTGACTGCAATTCCCGCTATTAGCCATTTATTGGAGAATGGGTTTAGCTTGAATGCTGAGTCGTAGACTGAACGGGCAGTAATGACATAGCCCAAGTGGACAAATTGTACTGCAATAAACGCCGCTGTCTGTGCCTGCACCAAAATTAAGAGGTCACTGGCTGTCGCTGAATTGCCAAAGTACCAAAATACAGCAAAACCGGTTGCTGCCATGACTGCCGCCACTAAGCCGACCCTTACAATGAAGACGCCGTTCACGATTTTGTTCTTTGGATTACGTGGCGGTTCATTTAGCAAACCCTTTTCTTTGGGTTCGAACAGCAAAGGCATTGTTAAGAATACCGAGTCAGCGAGATTTATCCAAAGAATATGAATGGGTTCTAAAGGAAGACGCAAAGCAAATAGCGTGATCAATGGCGCCAGCATCATAGACCCCATTATTAGCGCCATCTGACCGAAGTTTGTTGGTAAGGTATAAAGAATAGCTTTTTCAAGGTTCTTCCAAGCATGTCTGCCTTCTTCTGCAGCTGAAACAATGCTGGCGAAGTTATCATCGGTGAGGACTATGCTGGATACTTCCTTGCTGACCTCAGTTCCTGTTATCCCCATGGCAACTCCGATGTCAGATGCCTTAAGTGCTGGAGCGTCATTAACTCCATCACCAGTCATGGTGACAATTTCGCCTCTCTTCTGTAATTGTTGAGCTATTCTTAGCTTATGTTCAGGTGCAACTCTAGCGTAAACTGAGACGTCATTTACAGCGTCATAAAGCTGTTCGTCGCTCATCTGGAATAATTGTTCGCCACTAAGTGCACGGGCGCCTTTGTTATCGCCTATATTGAGTTTGCTGGCAATCGCTATAGCAGTTCGCAGGTGGTCTCCGGTTATCATCACGGTGCGTATTCCCGCCTGTTTACATTTTTGTACAGCTTCAATGGCTTCTGGCCGTGGTGGATCCATCATACCTTGCAGACCTACAAAAACTAAGTCTTTGAGGTCCTCGGGGGTTAGGGCTGTTGTCTCTTTTGGCACTATCTTGTAAGCCATTCCTAGAACACGTAGTGCTTCTTCAGCCATGGAATCGGCTACTTTCTGGATGACCTCTTTATCAATCGGTACATGTTTGCCGTCTATTGCGTGTGCTCCGCAGATGGCAACGATTTTTTCAGGCGAGCCCTTAACATAAATTACGTTTCGATCGCCCTCATCGTGCATGGTGGCCATGTACATTCTTTCAGAATCAAATGGAATTTCATCCAGTCGAGGGCTTTTATTAACTATGCCCACTTTGGCTGCAGAAACAATCAATGCGCCTTCTGTAGGGTCGCCTATAATATGGTACTGGGAGTCTTCAAGTGTTAAAGATGCATTGTTACAGAGGTATCCGGCCTTTAGCGTTTCAATTAGTTCAAAGCCATATCCCTCTGTAGTTAACTCTACGCCTTCATCAGTGAGGAATTGCCCTTTAGGTTCATAGCCGACGCCTGTTAAACGATAACTTCTATAACCGGCATAGACTTTTGAAACGGTCATCTCGTTTTTGGTAAGTGTTCCTGTCTTATCAGAACAAATAACAGTAGTGGAACCCAAAGTTTCTGTTGCAGGTAACCTTCGTATCAGGGCGTTTTTTTTCGCCATTTCCGTTGCAGCTAAAGACAGGACACCAGTAACTATCATTGGAAGCATTTCGGGTATGCCTGCGACAATCAAAGCGACTGAAGCCATGAACAGGTATATTGCGTCCTGACCAACTGCGATGCCGATTAATGCGTTTACCACTGCGATTCCTAAAATGACCACTATAAGAGTTGTTGTAAACGCGCCAATCTGTTTTTGGAGGGGTGTTTTGATTGTTTGTGTTTTCTTTACAAGGGTGGCAATCTTTCCGAATTCTGTTTTCTCTGCGGTTCTAACAACAACACCTCTAGCTGAACCTCGGGTTATGAAAGTGCCGCTGAAAGCCATACATACCTGGTCAGCAGGAGTGAGGTTAGAGGAGGATATCGATTCAGTGCTTTTAGCGACGGGTGTCGATTCGCCAGTAAGGGAGGCTTCGTCCGCATAGGCATCTTTAGTGTAGAATAAACGAAGGTCAGCAGGTACTTTGTCACCACTGTTAAGAACAACAACATCACCAGGAACAAGTTCTCGAGTTGGAATTATCTTCTCCACTTTGTCTCGAATAACAGTACAGTTTGATACACTCATTTTTTTTAGAGCCTCAAGTGCACCTTCCGCTTTGCCTTCCTGCTGGAAACCCAATACTACGTTTAAAACCACGACACCAACAATCACAGCGGTATCCATCCACAAATCTTCAAGATGTAACGCCGACAACGTACTTGTGACAGATGCAGCTACAACAAGTATTAACACCAAAGGACTACGAACCTGATCTAACAAACGCATGAAAGGGCTTCTCTTTTTTAGAGCCAATTCGTTGTAACCATATTTCGTGAGCCTTTCATTTGCCTCAAGTGAGGTCAGCCCTAAGCTACTTGTTTCTAGAACATCGAAAACTTTGCTGCTTTCTTGTTGGTGCCACTTTTCTGACATTTCAGAATGGAAAAAAATAGACACTTTATTAACATGTTGACCTGAATTTGCTTATCCAATTGTAGGTCTACAGCTGTTATGGAATGGAGTAATGTTCAACTAAAAACGGATGTTTTCACAGACAACAGCGTTCAAGTATAACCTATAGAAAGAGCTGCAAAAATTAATGTTGGCGCCGAGAGGGGGATTTGAACCCCCGTGGCCCCGAAAGACCACAAGCTGTCAGGTACCCTCCTGAAGAGGTGAATCTCCAGGCTTGCTCCCTGCCGGGCTAGGAGACCTCGGCACAAATAACCA
>PIXS01000263.1 GCA_003096255.1 Candidatus Bathyarchaeum sp.
GCGTAGATATATTCCATGGGTATGCCTTCAGCGGTTTCTGCGGCGACTTTTACCTCGGCAGTATCTGTTGAATCAACTTGTCCTGTTGCATCAGTTACTTCACAGTAGTATCCGTAAGTACCTTCGCTATCAGGTGCAACAACTAACGTTGCAGCAGTTTCCCCTGAAAGGGCAACCGCATTTCCACTGATATACGTGTACCACTGGTACGTGAAGGGAGCAGTTCCGCCGCTGGCAGATGCAGTTAGTACTACCGATTCGCCGACCATGATATCGGATGCTGTTGGGGCTGCGCTTGCAACTAAAGCAGGTCCTGGTCCAACTGTTTCTGAAACTTGGATCATAGCTTCATCACTGAATGCATATGTCCTTGAGGAAACAGGTCCGTCTTCGCCCATGTACCATGCAATGACTTTCCATTGACCTACCTCGTCAGGTGTGAAGGTCGCTGTTGCAACACCGTTTTCGTCAGTTGTTGCGCTCATGTCTGTTTCAACGCCATCTGGGTCAGTGTATGTTATCAGTATGTCTGTGTCCTCCATTGGTGGAACTGGTGCTTCTGCACCAATCTCTTCATACACGTTCACTTCTGGGACACCCGTCAAAGTAGCAGTTACAGCAACAGATTCTCCATCAGCTAAGTTAACTGATGTTTTATCAACTGAAACTGTAATCGCTGTCTCTTGTTCGAGGTGGTCTTCAAAACAGTAAACGTTGTTGTCGTATGAACCAACATAGAGTTTACCGTCCCAAACTGCAGGAGAACCAACAATGTTACCCCTAGTCGTGTACCAACTCAGCGGGATACCCGTACTTGCGTCGAGGCATGTGATACTGTAGCTGTCTGAACCGAAGTAAACCACAGCAGTTTCACCAAAACCCGAGAACAGTGGAGTACTCCACACTTGCCATCCGCCCCAAGCGGACCAAATATTCTCTCCATTGTCGGCACGTGCACAGGCCACTGTAGGACCAGCTTGACTGATAATGAAGCCATCATTACTTGATATTTCTGTGCCATTAATGTCAACAGCAGTGCTCATCAACCAACTTGGTGCATGTAACATAGCACCGTGTGAAGTTTCACCCTCAACGTTTGGTTGTGTGCCCTCGTAGATTAGCTCACCATTGGTTGTGTTGTAGCATCGGAACCGGTCGTTAGTACCACCAGGCCATAGTCGTTCACCCTCTACTGTTGGAGAGTATGAGTTTACGCCCCAGAAACCTGACCAGAAACTACCGCCACTGGTTTCGATTGGGAAATTCAGTAAGATGTTTCCGTTCATGTCCAGCTTGTAGATGTTTGTGTCATCACCCATGATGTAGACATAACCACTATCGATTGCTGGTGAACCCAATATTGGATCTCCACCTGCAATTGGAGTTGACCATTCTACGGTTCCGCTCATGCTTACACAGTAGAGTTGACCATCGTGCATTGACCCAACATAGATTTTGTTATTGTAGATAATTGGGCTAGAGCGTATGTTGTGCTGACCAAGTGAAGCTTCTACAGGCCTGTATGGACCCGTGCTAACTCTCCAGATTTCGTCACCGCTGTCTGCATCTAAACAGTAGATGTTGCTGTCGTCAGGACCGATTATTACTCTGTCGCCGACAACTGCTGGTGTGGAACCAAAGGTTGCCATTCTTGGCTCATTGGTCATGAAGGTCCAGATTGGTTCACCCGTGTATGCATCTAGACAGTAGACATTGCGGTCGTTGGAGTTGATGTAGAGCTTTCCGTCAGAGACTACTGGAGAAGATATAACACCTGCTCCGGTAGTGAATACCCATTTCGGAGAACTCAAATCGGTAGGTCCTTTGTTCAAGGTGATGCTTGGCATAGTGGGGTTTCCGCGCCACATTGCAAAGTCTTCTGGTTGAACCGCAGTACTAAGGGCCCAGATTTGACCGCCATCCATGAAATAGAGGCAGCCATACGCGATAATTGGACCCGATGGTACAACTTGCATCTCCCAGATTACTTCACCTGTGAAAGCATCCCAACACGCAAAGTTGTCTGGTTGTGCTTCTCGTCCAGTTGTGGTCGAGTAGTCTGATTGTGAGCCGTATATCTTTCCGTCGGCAACTACTGTTGTGTAGTAACCGATGTAGAAAAGAGCGCTTGAAGCCCACTTCATTACACCTGTTTCAGCGTCTAAACATTTTTGTGCACCTGTAGTTCCAGCGCCCAAATCGTGCAGGTAGATATTACCATAAGCATAGTTGATACACCAGACGTTAAACGCTCGGTTTCGGACACCGTCAGTGTTGTGCCAGATAACTGAGCCGTCTTCAGAGTCCAAGGCATATATGTGCATGCTCTGGGTTCCGACAAAGAATTTGCCGTCGTGGTAGGATGTCATGTAACCCATGGCTGTTTCTACCCATGTTTCCCAGACTTTCTCACCAGTTGTTACATCAATTGCGTAAACTGCACAGCTGCTGTAAGAGCCCATCATCAATTTGCCATCTCCATATGCAAGCATTGGGTTTCCTGGCTCGTCCATGACATAGTCAAAGACTTTCCGGTTTCCTTCACCCATGTCGGTTTCTGGGTTTGCACATGTCCATCCGCTACAGGATGGAACGAACTGACCTGAAACACTGTGGGGTCCAAAAACCATTGGAGTGTTATTGTTATCGGCGTCGCCGTCAATGCCTAGGATGGAGTGGTAAACTGCACCAGGATTAACTGTGGTGTCAATCCAGAGGAATTCACCCGTGGACCTGAACATTGCAAGTCCGCCAGCTACTGTTGCGAAGTGGTCATCATCAACTTTGAACATCATTGCTGACCCTGCAAAACTAGAACCTGTACCTGCAGATGCTGCTGGTCCATAGCCTATTATGGATGCCCAGTTTACTGCACCTGTGTGGGGGTTAATTGAGATTACCGCATTTCTTGTGGTCGCATTATTGGAGTTTACGTTTATGCTTCCCCATGCGATGATTTGGCCGTCCATGGCCATTGGTGAAACCCTTGAGAAGCCTCCGAAGAATCCTGCGGCGCCAAATTGGCTAATGGTGGGGTTTACAACATCTGTTGCTTGTGAGGTTCCTAACCATACTTTTGGTATGGATTGTCCTGATTCTGTTCTGAATATTACATCCGGCCTGTCAGGCGCAGGTCCAGGATTGAAACCTGTTCTGTACATATCTCCTCCGTGAGGGTTATCCCACGCATAATCTTCGTTCAACAAGTTGCCGTATTCAGATGCTGCTGCATAGGCGCTGTTGTGTGCATCCATGTAGTCTGGTGCAGGTGTGGTTACAGTTCCCATGTCTGGGTTGTAATTGTCTATTGTTTGTGCTAATGCGATGGAAATGGTTGCTGATACTGCTATTGTGAATACTAGTATTGTTGTTAATGTGATTTTTCGAATTTCTTTTTCCATTTTTTTCATCTCATTTTTTGGAGACCCGCGCCTTGCGCGTTTCTCGAGGTTTTTCTTTGTATGTTTGGGGTATATTACATTTGTTATAACTTAGAATTGTATTTATAAACTAATTAAAAATATAATTTTGTCCAAAACACATTAGTTCTCTAACTAAAACCATATTTGAAGATTTTCTAAAAATTATTTAATTAAAATGTTGCACTATCAATATGTGAACTTCCCTCATTTTTCTAATCCTTCAAAATTATAATTTAAGTTCATTGCTGGCAATTGAATCGTTTTTTCGAAAACGCCTCCAACAATCGCCCAAATTTCGCAAATCTGGAAAAACTGGAGTTTTTTGACGCTTTTTGGATTTTTCTTACTGGGAGCCTGCTCCCCACTGCTCACAGTTCATACATTGAATGGTCTATAACAAGAAAATAGTTTAGGTACGGATAGAAAAAAATCAGTACCTTCTGTAACCGATGAACAGCCCTGCAACGAAACTTACCAAGAAAGGAACACTGGACACAAGAGCTAAGACTCCTAATGTGGTAAGAATACCTGTTACGTTTGCGATGTTGGCACTAATTGACTCAACGTTCACGTCGAACGTACCCGTGTAAGCTAATGCTATCAATGCAAAAGCGATGATTCCGATGCTTAATGCTCTGCCTGATGCTCTTTTGACCAGGTTGCCTGCAAAGTAACCGCAGAGTCCTCCTACTACAATGAAAAACAACATGGGTGCTAGAGTTTCTTCCATTTTCCTTTTTCACCTCTTACTTGTTAGATGGTAATTCAGTGTCCCAAAGGTTAGTATGCCCAAAATTTGCTTCCAGACTAGACGATCCAATTGCAAATTCTGTATCGCCATTGGGACGCTTCATTACCTCCATCTCCGAGGGCTTAGTATTGATTCTTTTTCTTTATAGTAATTATGAATTCAGAGTACATATTTCCCTTTCATAACCGCTTTTTATTAAAACCGCTGACTTGTGCTCTGGAGTTCAAAAATGAGCGCAAAAATCCAAGAAATCCGAAAAAAAATAGCAAAGCTAGAAAAAGAAGCCAACGAGCTAAAACGTCTCAAATCAGACTACCACTACGCAAAGCAATTCCGTAGAATGATTGTTAAACAACAAGTAGACTAAAACCCGCCCTCAAAGCGGCGGCTTTACAGTTTTCTTGAACTTGGGCGTTTTTTAGCACATTGTTAATAGTTTGTTGGGTGTAGGCTAAGTTTTTATGTTGGCGTGGCTGTATTTTTGTTTGGTGGGCGATGACGATTTTGACCCACTGATTTAGTGATTGAGATCTTGAGAAAAGTGGACACTCAAAACCGTTGATGGTTCGTTGCTTTCAAGAATGCGCGAGCCCACCTCCACTAATGTTCATAGTTTAGAACAGTTGATTTTTTGTGGGTTGTTGTAACCTTTTTTGCTGTTTTGTTCAGTTTTTGAACAACTGAAGTCATAAGATTTGTTGTTTATGTAACCTGAATTATGTCAAAAATCGTAATACAAGGTTAAATGTTAAATATGTAAAACGTGTACTTCGGAATGGTTGGTAATGCCTTTGACTGAAGCACAGATAAAGAACATTCTTACAGACAACAAGCTTTCTGCCATCAAAGCAGTTCTGGAGAAAGACCATGCTATTGACTGCCTTTTTCTTTTGAAGTTAGAGAATGGGCGCTGGAAGAACGCAAAAGCGTTCATGAAGGATTTAAACCTCACCCTCAGCGATGGAACTTTCCGTTCCAGGATGATGGAAATGGAGAGTTTAGGCTTAGCTGAAAGTGTCGCGATTGATCCTTTGAAGAAATATTATGTTATTACTGAGCTTGGCGAGAAGCTGGCTGATCTTCTTTTGGATTTGTTTGCCGCTTTAGGGTAATTTTTGCGGCTTTGTTTTTTGCTGTTTTATTTCGGTTTTTTTAATCTGGTGTATTAAGTCGTAAGATTTAAATCTCTTTGTTGCCGTAGTTCTCTTGTGAACTCAAAAAGGAGGGAAAGAACAAAAATGAGAAAACTCCTCAAGAATAAGAAAGCTCTTAGCCCAGTAGTCGCAGCAATCATACTCATCGCAGTAACCGTAGCAGTATCCATCGCAGTAGCAGCATGGATGGGCCAACTAACATTCACCTTTATGGACACAGAACAAGCATCAATTACAAACTTGGTTTTTACAGGTGACCATCAAGTCACTGCAACAATAATGAACACTGGAACCACTGATATAATTATAAGCTCTGCAACTATATCTGGCTATAACATCACAACAAGTGCATTCACTATTACTGGTGGTTCTATAACTATTGCAGAAGGCACAACTGGAACTGTCCCAATTACCTTCACTGCAGGTACAAACGATGGTTTTGTGGCTGGTCGCAGTTACACTGTTGACCTTGTCTCTTCCAAAGCCAACAAATTCACTTACTCTGAAACTGTATAATGCGACAAAACAGAGCTTAGTATCGTAAAACTTGAGGGTAGGGGAATCCTCCCTCTTTCACCATCTTTGGAGGTGTAAACATGGTAGTTGAATTAAAAGAATATGAATCCGCAATAGAAATAGCAAAAGCAATGGATGCTGATATATCCAAA
>PIXS01000264.1 GCA_003096255.1 Candidatus Bathyarchaeum sp.
ACTTGCCCGTGTAACATTTCTGGCATACCGTGCAACCCAAAGAAACGAGAGCTGCTGTAGCAATGTAGCATGCATCTGCTCCTAGAGCTATAGCTTTTAGAACGTCAGCGCTGCTCTTTATTCCTCCTGCTGCGATAACGGATGCTTTGTTTCGTATACCTTCATCACGTAATCTTTGATCAACAGATGCTAGAGCCATTTCGATTGGGATTCCTACGTTGTCTCGTGTTATTCTGGGTGCTGCTCCTGTTCCTCCACGAATACCATCTAACACTACCGCGTCAGCACCTGCTCTGACTATTCCACTGGCAATTGCAGCTGCATTATGGACTGCTGCGATTTTAACGAAGACAGGTTTTGTGTAGTCTGTAGCTTCTTTCAGTGCGTAAATGAGCTGTCTTAGGTCTTCGATGGAGTAGATGTCATGCTGTGGCGCAGGCGACAGGGCGTCTGTTCCAAAGGGAATCATCCGTGTTTTCGAGATTTCTTCGCTTACTTTTTCTCCGGGCAGATGACCGCCGATGCCAGGCTTTGCTCCTTGCCCAATCTTGATTTCGATTGCCGCACCTGCGTCTAGGTAGTCGGGGTGTACTCCGAAGCGTCCAGACGCGACTTGGACTATGACGTGGTCGCCGTACTTGTATAGGCTCTTTTCGAGTCCTCCTTCTCCTGTGTTGTAGAAGGTGCCTGCTTCGGTGGCTGCTCTGGCTAACGATTTGTGAACGTTTAGGCTGATTGAGCCATAGGACATGGCTGAGAACATTATTGGCGTTTCAAGTTGTAGCTGGGGAGCTAGTTTAGTCTTTAATACAACGCCGTCGCCTTTCACAGATTCTAGGTCAAGTTTGTCAGGTTTTGAGCCAATGTAGGTTCTCAGTTCCATCGGTTCCCTCAAGGGGTCAATTGATGGGTTGGTGACTTGGCTTGCGTTTATCAGAAGCCTGTCCCAGTATGTGAGGTTGGGTTTGTCGCAACCCATTCCAGTGAGAACAACGCCTCCGGTTTCAGCCTGCTTCTTTATTCCAGTAAGGACTTCTTGTGTCCAGTTGGCGTTAGACCTGTAGTGGTTCTGGTTTTCTCGTATTGTGATGGCTTGAGTTGGACAGAAGGTGGCGCACCGCTGGCAGTTCACACAGTTTTCACTTTTGCTGATCATGCAGTCGTCTTCTTCATCGTAGCAGTGGGTGTCGTAGCTGCATTGGTTCACGCAGACTTTGCATCGGATACAGCGGTCTGGGTCACGTTCTACGATGTATTCTGGGCAAACATAGCTTTTCATTGACCATACACCTCCCGAGCGAGAATATCCACAGCCCTCTTTGATTCTAGTCTTCCTATCACAGGCTCTCCGCCTCTTGGGCTCCAAACCTTGTCCAGCGATTTGGAAACTAGCCGTATCGCAGCTTCCTCCGAAGACAGAAACAGGTAATCGCCCTTCTCTGCTGCAGTGAGGGGACGAAGCTTAATCCGGTCTGTGAGCCCAATCATTTCGCCTTCATGAGCCACTATAATCGTGAAAGGTCCGTTCATCAAGAGACTGCCGTATGTCTGCCGCAAAGCAGTCATGGCAAGCTTGTTTGGGTCTTTCATTGTTTTGATTTCTGACCACAGGGGCGGTGCAAGTATCTGGGAGACTATTTCGATGGGCAAGTTCTGGCGTCTCATGAGCAGGTCGAAGGCGTATGCCATTACTTCTGTGTCAGTTTGCATGGTGCATTTGTATCCGAACATCTCTAGGTACCGTTTGTTGATGCCGTAGGATGAGATTTCGCCGTTGTGAACGACAGTCCAGTCTAGAATGTTGAAGGGATGAGCGCCTCCCCACCAACCGGGAGTGTTTGTTGGGAACCGTCCATGGCAGGTCCACATGTAACCCTTGTAATCTTCCAAGCAGAAGTACTCTGCCACGTCCTCTGGGAAGCCGACTCCCTTGAAGACGCCCATGTTTTTTCCGCTTGAGAAAACGAAGGCTTTGCCTGTTTCCGTGTTGATTCGCATAACTTTCTCGATGATGTAGTCGCTGACTGTTTGGGTCTTGGTTCTGGATTTTTTTGGCTGAAGGAAGTAGCGCCACATAATGGGCGGGTCTCTGACGTTGGCTGGCTGTGTTGGCATCTCCTCTTCGTTGAGTATGTTGAAGCTTTCAGTGAGCAGACGGTCTGTCTTCTTTTTTGCGTCCCTGTCCAGGTACATTATCTGGAATGCGTAATCGTCCTTGTATTCGGGGTAGATTCCGTAAGCTGCAAAGCCGCCGCCCAAGCCGTTTCCTCGGTCGTGCATGTTGGCGATGGCTCGGATGGGGTCTTTTGCTGAGAATCGTTCTCCCTTAAGGTTCATCATGCCGAATATGGAGCAGGCATCGAAGACCTTCTCGTCGCAGTAAGGATTGTTAATTTCAGTTAGGTTCTCCATCTTAGTTCACCACAAACATTTCTTTTCTCAGCTGTTCAGGCAGTGTCACGATGCCAAATTCCTCGTCAAGAAGGCTATCCTTGATTGTGCTCACGTCAACACGATTCTTCAGCAATCGGAAAAGTATTCCAGCTTTATCGATTTCGCCTAAGAAGATAAAGCCCACAATCTTGTTGTTCTTGAGCAGGACTTTCTTGTACACGGTTTTTTCGGGCTTAAACTCAACCAGCACTTCAAGGTCACTGGTGTCTTCTGGATTAACATCTCCTACGGCAATAACGGGCAGTTCGAAGTATTTCAGGGAGCTCATAACTGTTCCTCCCTCATATTCTGCCTTCTTTCCTGCCATGTTGTAGCCTGCCACTTGCCCGCCAAGATGAGCCAGAGGCCAGAGAGGCAAGAGGCGGTTTCCGTTTATTAGGAAGTCGTGGGCTTCTGCAACGTCTCCGCATGCGTACACGTCAGGTATGCTGGTGCGCATTGTTCTGTCCACAACTATTCCTCGATTAAGTTTGAGGTCTGTTTCTTTGACTATGTCTGTTCGTGGGATAACTCCGATAGCAACAACAACTAGGTCACAGGGGATTTCTGTGCCGTCAGTCATAACTACGCCTCCAACGGCTGCTTCGTTGTCTTTTCTGCCCAGAATCCGCTGAACAGTTTGACCCGTGATTACTGTTACTCCAGCTTCTGTAAGCACCTTTTCTGCGATGTCTGAAGCTGTCTTGTCCAGTATGAGGTTGAGTATGCTATCTTTGAGTTCCACTAAAGTAACTTTTATTCCACGCTTCACCAGCGCCTCAGAAGCGCTGACTCCGATTAATCCGCCGCCAATAACTACGGCGCTCTTGGAATTCTCCACCGTAGATTCGATTTTTTCGGCGCTGGAAAGCTCTGTGAAAGTGAATGTTCCTGTTTTGTCTCCGCCATCCATTCTTGGAACAAAGGGCTTACCTCCAGTGGCTATCAGGAGCTTCTCATAATCGATTTTGTCTCCGTCATCAAGCAGGACATGCTTTTTCTTGAAGTCGATTTTTGTTGCAGTTCTTCCAGTAAGGGTCTTGACTTTGTTGTCTTTCCAGAACTGGTCGCCGCGATACTTCATGGTGTCCAGTGTGGCTTCTCTGCTGACGTACTCGGATATCATGGGGCGAGAATACTGGGGAACCTTTTCTTCCGAAATTACTGTCAAAGTTCCCTTTGGGTCTACTTCTCTGATGGCTTCAACTGCTCCGATTCCTCCAGCTGAGCCGCCGATAATCACATACTTCGACATCATTCGTCCACCTCCTCGCAGACTAGTGCTTCGTTGGGGCAGTTAGCTACACACGCTGGCACTTCACGGTCTGGACAGAGATCACATTTTGCTATAATTTTTCCTGTAGAATCAGGCTTTATGGCGCCGTATGGGCAGACCATTATGCAGGTCCAGCAGCCTATGCACTTTTCTGGGTCATGTGTTACCAGCCCAGTTTCTTTGTCTAGGGTCATGGCTCCTGTTAGGCAGGCGTTTACGCAGGGCGTGTCTTTGCATTGTTGGCATCTGATTGAGATGGAGTTTGGTTTGCTTGTTTCTACCCTTACGCGGCTGACTGGTTTGGGGCTTTCATGTAGGTATGCTTTTATGGGGTCTTTGGATTTGGAGTGTTCTATTGTGCAGTAGACTTGGCAGAGTCCACATCCGATGCATGCTTCTTCTTTTATTGAGACCCGTTTCATTGGTTTCACCTTATGATTTGTAGGTATACGGCAACCTATTGCCGATAGACAAAACATATACCTGCTTATAAACATTGCGAACAAACAGTCAATAAATCACAAAAATAGATAACACTTTGTTAAATCAAAGGAGGATTTCTCCACACCTAAACACATGAATCATATTAGGAACCTAATAGCAGAAGATTGTTGAAAAATAGCTTTTCTCAGAAATTTTGAGCACTGCAGAGATACTGCAAACCATTTATGTGAATGGAACAGAAAACATAGATTATTATGACATGCTATTTCAGGCACATGAAGGATGTCTTTGACAAAGCGGGAGTAATAGTCACAAAAGAAAACAAAAAAGACATCGACAAGACCATCCACAAAATAGTTGGAGTAGCCTACAAAAACTGCTCAACAACCTGGAAAGAAGTAAAGAAAAGAATAGCAGAAGACAAAGAAAGCTTCGTAACCACACTTAAAAGCGAGTTGACAAAAAGCTAACTGGCTTCGATCCCAGCGATTTTGGGTGCTTTGATGACTGACACAGTATTGATTGCTTTCCTGTTTTCATTAATAGCAGGGCTATCCACTGGCTTGGGCAGCCTAGTGGCATTTTTCATAAAAGACTTCAAACACAAGCACCTTTCTTTGCTGATGGGCTTTTCTGCAGGAGTCATGATACAAATCTCCTTTATGGAGCTCCTGTTTTCGGCAGTAACAGAAACAGGGTTCCTAGCCGCAAACATAGCATTCTTCGTAGGCATCGCAACAATAGCCGCAATCGAGTTTCTGATACCCCACGAATATGAAGAAGAAAAGCTTACAGAAAAAGAAAAGAAAAACAAGAGGCTACTGAAGACCGGAATCCTTGTCGCAGCAGGAATATTCATACACAATTTTCCAGAAGGAATCGTCACCCTATTTGGCGCCATCAAGGACGTGCAACTTGGTCTTGTGCTGCTAATTGCGGTTGCCCTCCACAACATACCTGAAGGAATCTGTGTCTCCACACCAATCTATTACTCAACAAAAAACAGAAAAAAGGCATTCCTCTGGTCAATTCTCTCAGGACTCTCTGAGCCAATCGGAGCCCTCATCGGCTACTTCGTACTGGCTCCCTTCATAAACCCCTTCATGATCAACATGGCCTTAGCCTTTGTTGCAGGAGTAATGGTCTTCATAAGCTTCGACGAACTGCTACCCCTCTCCCTAAGCCACGGAGAAGCACACATCGCAATAGCAAGCCTTTTCCTAGGCATGCTAACAATGACTGGAGTTCTGTTCCTACTAGGATAAAAACAAAAGAATTGGCAAGCTTGGAGGTTGTTGTCCACTTCAGTTGAGTAATAAGCTCATGCTCGTTCAGTGTTGTTTAGGAGACTGATGAGCCCAGTTTTGGGTTAGGGCTAAACTTACGCCTGAACTACTTTTCGTCGTCATAAGATAGCTTAAGATATGTTTTGTTTTTGATGGAGTCTTCGTTGTTTACTATGTGTATCCAGCCACAATTTATGCATGTCAGTACAATCTGGTCCAGGGAATTGTGTTCAACATTGAAGGCTTTATTTTCGCAGAGTGGGCACACTATTTTGTTTCTTAGACATTGTTTTAGAAACTTGTTCCTTTCCGACTTGTTATCGAAATGAATGGTGTGCTCAGGCATAATTTCCATTCAACCTTTCCACGACTTTGCCATACCTATGTTCACGTAATTCTCATGTTTTTACCAATTTATATATTTTTCTTTTTTTAAACTGAACAAAATACCTATTTCTAGCAAAAAAACTGAATAGTGTTTTAGGCATCACCTACTCGAGCCGAAAGACAGTTCTGGGCACGAAAAAACACCACAGCACCGAAGAAAGACACACCAACCCATTAGACAAACATTCAGCGAAAGGCAGCAAAGTTCTCTCACAATGAATACACATTGGAGATTTTCAGCAGCATGATGAATGAACATTCAATAATAAAATGAATAAGTATTCAATTATATTGAAAATAATCAAAAAATATTCAATATGTTGAAAAAACTTAAATATATCTGAACAGATATTCAGTGGAATCTAAAACAAGTGGAGAAAACATCAACAATGAAAACCAACAACGAAAAAACGGCAACAATATCGAAAACAACAAGGTGTTACCAATGACAGGAGATATAGCGTGGATTTCAACCGCAACAGCACTAGTAATGTTGATGACCCCCGCTCTAGGATTCTTTTACGCTGGTCTGGTACGAAAGAAAAACCTTGTTTCAACACTCATACAATGTCTAATCATTTTTGCAGTAATGAGCCTAGTTTGGACCTTCTGGGGTTACAGCCTCACATTCGGAACCAGCTTTGGCGGCATCATAGGCGACCTGTCGCTAGCAGGATTAAACCATATTGGAATAAACACCATCAGCCCTTATGCGACACAAATTCCTGAGTTACTATTCTTTGCTTTTCAGCTAAAGTTTGCAGCAATAACGCCTGCTCTAATAATTGGAGCTTTCGCAGAAAGAATCAAGTTCCGCTCACTGCTCATCTTCACCATTCTGTGGTCCACTTTCATTTACTCACCAGTAGCCCACTGGGTGTGGAATGTCGATGGGTGGCTAGACGTGTTAGGAGCAGTTGACTTTGCCGGCGGAATTGTAATACATGTTACTGCAGGATTTTCTGCTCTAGCCGCCGCGTTGGTCATTGGCAGAAGAAAAGAAGACAAAGAACAGGACAAAAACTGCTACAACGGAAACGAACACAAAGCATGCAATATACCATACGTAATACTGGGCGCAGCACTACTTTGGTTTGGATGGTTTGGATTCAATGCAGGGAGTGCACTAGAAGCAAACGCACTATCTGTTTCGGCGCTCGTAGCCACAAACTTGGCTGCTGCCGGAGCCGCAGTAAGCTGGATGATTGTTGACTGGGTAACTAAAGGTAAACCATCAGCAGTGGGCATAGCTGTTGGCGCAGTTTGTGGATTAGTTGCAGTAACTCCTGCTTCTGGGTTTGTTACTGTCAGTTCAGCGATTATCATAGGTTTGGTTGCAGGAGTAGTATCGAATTTGGTGGCTAACTGGCGTTCAGCAAAAACAAGAATTGACGACTCTTTGGATGTCTTTGCTTGCCATGGAATAAGCGGAGTGTGGGGCTCAATAGCAACTGGGCTACTTGCAACTGCGATGGTAAATAATGTGAATGGGTTGTTTTACGGTAATGTTGACTTGTTGGTTGCACAAATACTGTCAGTCCTTGTAGTGGCAGCCTATTCCTTCGTTGGATCATACCTGTTACTGAAATTGATTAACATCTTTTCACCTCTGCGTGTAAGTTCAGATGAGGAAAAGAAAGGCCTTGACTTGAGTCAACATGGCGAAGAAGCATACGACCTAGGCTTCTAGAGCTGTTTCATAGACAGCTCTGGCTCACATTTCTTTTTATTTCGCTCTGTTTGGTTTATGAAATCATCAGGTTGTTGTCACACAAGCATAACTAGGGGGATAATAGGACTTCGGCGAGACTAGGGTTTTCTGGCAGCATCAACTCGTACTCGTACGTATAGTCTATTTCTATGGTGGCGTCTCGTACAATGCAGTCCAGTACGTGTCCGCCTGCAGTTTCGTCGTCAGTGATGAAGTGGCAGTGGTATCCTGCTACATTGATTTCGTTCATGTAGCTTGGAAGGCGGAAGCCAGCAATGGTTCCAGTGACGTTGTTCATTGGGAATATTACTTGGTTTTCTATTACGGCTGTTAGGTCTGGGTATGGTTCTGTTTGTTTGGGTACGCTACGGATTTTTGCGTAGTCGTAAGTGCCGTGAACTTTTATGGCGTACATGGCATTTTCTGGGGAAATATTTTGGTCAATGTATGTTTTTAGTTCTGAGTAGTTCATGGCGTCGGCAACGTGAAGGGTTTGGTCTGCCTCAAAGAAAGTGACCAAGGCAAAGGGGGTCTCTTCTGTAGAGGCGATTTTTCTAGGTGTCCCGCTAATTGGAATCTGGTAGAAGACCCCGTTTATTGCAACCATTTCTCCGTCTAAACCATCAAGGGTGCCTAACCCGAAGTCACCATGCTTCGCCAACTCATCGAAGTTTATGATTCCAGCATATTCCCCGTCTGCAAATGGTTTGAATGCTGCAACCTGAAACACTATTTCTCTTGAACCTGATTGAGATTGCAACACCGTGTAAAGGACGGCGCAAGAGATAACAACAATTAACGTTAACCCCGCAAGCGGAATCCACCTACTCTTCAACATATTTCACCATCTCCAATAACAGTTGTATCTATCACTAGATTCTTAAGTAAACTGTTTTTCTTTCCTGCAGAAAAAAGAGGAAAAATTATGCCTCAATCTTCAGCAAATCATCTTTCAGCAACTCGAACATCTGTTTTTCTCTTAGGTAATAGAGCCGTGCATAAGCAACTTTTCTTATGAACTCTGGGTCATAAGCTAAGTAATGCAGAAATCGTCTGACCTCTTCGTTTGCCATAAGACTATAGCAAGCGTGACAAACACTGTCCTTAATGTATTTACTGGGGAGATGTTTAATTAATCCTGGATCCTTGACCTTTGAAATGAGTTTTCTTGGTCCCCAAATTCTGATTGCGTGATATATAGGGTTGACCTCTGACTTGTCAAGAATTTCTTCCAGAGACATTTCATGTAAATTACCTAGAAGCAGAGGATGGGGAGATTTTATGTCAATCACTGGACCTATGCAACCCAAAATATTGCCATTAGGAAAGAGTATAGGAGCGCTACCACCAGAACATGCAGAAACAGGCGGCTCATCTGAGGTAACATATTTCGGATCACGCAGTTTAAGAGCACGTCCAACCGGAAAAACGATTGCGGTCTTAATTTTCGCAGGTTGCGTTATCTGCTCCAGTTTTTCAACCATGCGTTCGTATTCAGGGTCATGCTGGTTTTCAGTGCAGACTCCAATCTGAAAAGGCACATCAAGTTTTTCTGCAGCGTTTACTGCGTTTTTTACCCGTTCAAAGGGTATATTTTTTTGATGATAAACATCTGCGCTGATTGCCAGCATCTTAATTGAAGGAAGTTTTTCCAAGATGTCAACAGCTTTCTGGGGAGTTGAAGCCCAGAAGGCATTCGTTACCGCAGAAACGATTAAGCCTTTTTCTTCTCCAAAGGAAGATATGGCTTCGAGTTTTTTTATGTCATAAAAGGGTTCTCCGCCAGTTAACGAGAGAACTTTGATGTATCCGTTTCGGTAATTTGCTATCTGGTTTATCCAGTTAAAGGCATCATCCAGTCGAGTTTCCTCTTTTCTATCTGGTCCAGCCTCTATAATACAGTGGGGGCAAGCCACTTGACATTTGTAGGTTACAATCAATCCGATGTTTCGTAGGTAAGGCATTTCAGGCATATTTTCACTCATTTCAAATGTGTCTCCAAACAATTTTTTTCAAAAAAAGGAAGTGGGTGGAATTTGGTTAGTGTAATCGTGAAAGCTAAAACTGCTTCATGTTCTTTGGAACAAGCATAACATCGTATTCGTCTCTAAATTGTTGCAGGATTTCTGGCTTGAGTAGAACTTCGGGAATGGGGATTCCGATTAGCCATGGCCATCTTACCACCACTCTTATGTCACGTTTGAACTCTTTCAACAGGTCTGCGGGTATTTTTATTGCAACGTCTCTGATTGCTAGGTTCTCCATATCCAAAACACCTCCAATATGTATTACGAATCAATACTTAAGATTCACTAAATATAAGACTTGTCGTCGACAAGAACAACACAAAAACAGTTCCCACCCAACACCCACAATTTCCACATACACACACCTCAAACCAGCTCATTTTTCTAGCTAACGAGAACTATAGAGCCTACAAAAAATACATAGGATATGAATATATCATCCGTTTTTCAGTAGAATCTTAGCATTCAATCAACAAAAGAGCCCAATCAAAAGATAGTTTCAAGAAAAACGGGAGTGAATATGAATGAAATGTCCTGAGTGTGGCTTGGAAATGGACGAGGTTTCCAGAAAGGATTGGAAAAAAACATTCCGATGTGGAACAGTTGATACAGCACGGACCCTCTGGTTACCCAAAAGAGAATTGATGCCTTTCTCCGAATTCTATAACGAAGTTTTACTCAAAAAATCCAATGACACGGTGTTCTAGTTCACGTGTGGATTAGTGATTTATGCATGCATTAGAAGCTGAAAAGGGTAATTTTCTTTCAAATTTCGGATTTGGTCAAGCGTTCAAAGGATCTGTAAAGAGTTATGATTATTAACTAAACCATTAAATAGTATACACATAGCCTATGTAGCTTATGGGATTTAAAGAGTGGATAATACCACAAGACAAGATTTTCTTCAACATTCTGGAGCAGCAAGCAGATCTGGTGCTTAAAGCAGCAACATTATTTAAGAAAATGGTTAACGACCCAGAAAATTATGCTGAAAAGATGAAGGAAATGCGGCTACTGGAACACCAAGGCGACGAGATCGTACATGATATGATTCATAGATTGCACAAATCCTTCATAACACCAATAGATCAAGAAGACCTCGCAGACCTCACATCATTATACGATGACGTCCTAGACTACATTGATTCAGTGGCAAACAAACTATTCATGTTCGAAATAAAAGAGCCAGATGAAATAATCAAAGAATTTGCTGACATAATCGAGAAGCAAGTCGCAGAAGTGAACGAGGCTCTGAAACAGATACGCAAAATTAAGCAGCAAGAAATGGAAGATAGGTTCAAGCAGATTCACAGCCTAGAGAACTTGGCAGATGACCTTCATGATAAAACACTAATGAAGCTGTATAAAGAAAAGGATCCGGTCAGAATAATAATAATGAAAGAGATTTATGATTTTCTTGAAAACATCACAGACAAATGCGAGGATGTTTGCCTAGTCATCCAAGATATAGTTTTGAAGAATGCCTGATCCCATGATAGAAATCCTAATCTTTGCCCTGATTCTTGCCATCATCTTTGGGTTCTGGACCGGGTTCACTGATGCAGCTTACGCGACAGCAGGAATAATAGCAACAAGAGCTGTGAAAAGCAACCGAGCTATTCTGATTTCTACAGTTGGCTCGTTAATAGGCATGACAATTTTTGGGTCTGCAGTTGCTAAAACGATTGGGACAGGGATTATTACAGAAGGGTTTGCTTCTGGAGAGGTTATTATTGCGACTCTGCTTGCTTCTTTAATTTTTGATGTTATAACGTCTTGGATTTACGCTTTACCTATTTCTGAAACTCATGTGCTGATTGGTGGGTTAATAGGTGCTGGTGTTGCCGCAGGAGGATGGGAGATTGTAGAAGTAGGGGGCATAATAAACAAAGTCGTTATTCCCTTGATCACTTCACCCTTCATCGCGATTATTATTGCCTTTGCTATTACTGGCTTAATTATCAGAGCTTTTAGAAATCGCCCTGCAAGCAAAATGAACAAACGGTTTAAACGTCTTCAACCCCTTGCCACATTTTTCTTTGCTATTACCGACGCCTCAAATGATGCACAAAAAGTTATGGGTATAATGACGATGCTTATGTTGTATTATGGGTACATATCTGAATTTGTAGTGCCGTTTTGGGTCGTTATCGTCTCGTATATAGCCATAGCTTCAGGTGTTGTGTTTGGAGGATGGAGAATTGTGAAGACGATGGCAACGAAGATAACTCGTGTTCGACCATATCAAGGATTTTCAAGCGACATATCTAGCTCTGTAATCTTGGGAGCAGCAGCTTATCTTGGAATTCCGATGAGCTCTACCCACATTTCTAACGGAACTCTAATGGGTGTGGGGTTGACCAGAGGAAAAAAGGCTGTTAACTGGGGAACTTTACGAAGCATAATCTGGGCATGGATTTTATCTGCTCCCCTGTCAGCAGTTATGGCATTTTTCCTTTACAAACTGATTATCATTGTTATTTGATTTCGTAGAACAGTGGTCTAAGTTCATGGAATAGGCGTTAGATAGCTTCATACTCCATTCTTTTTTGTTAAAGTATTCGTTATGTCTCGAAAGATGGGTATTACTTAAGAATAAATGTGAACAAATTAAGAGAGGGGTTTGCTCTTGCCGGTTGAAGACGAAGCGGAGTTCGAGTACAAACTTAGAGGAAAGGCTTGGAAGGTCTATTGGCTTCTTCTGAAGAAGGGCCAGCCCATGAGCGTCCGCGAAGTTGAGAAGGCTCTACGTTTTAGCAGTCCAAGTGTGGCACAGCATCACCTTGAACAGTTGCGGCAGATGGGGCTGGTTCAAAGACAGAAAACGGGAGGCAACTACATTCTTGTTAGCGAGGTTAAAATTGGTGTTCTCAGACACTTTGTCAAGTTGGGGAAACTCATGTTTCCCAGATACTTTTTCTATGCCATTTTCTCTTCAGCATTTTACATAGCCTACATAACCATACTGATGCAGGACCTTACAAGAGAAAACCTGTTCATCCTCTCTTTTGGAGCAATAGTCACTCTCATATTCTGGTACGAAGCCATCCGATTTTGGCGCCTGAAGCCCTTCTAACATGTTGTTCTAGTTTTTGGAACAAATTGTTCCAGAGATTAGGATAAAATACACTTCAATACTAGTAAAGATACTTAGGGATTAACGTTGCAGAGAGAAATCAGAAGCAAGTCTCTTCGTTATGGAATTGTTGCACTGCTTTTAGCTTGTGTTTTAACAGCAACCGTTTACAATTTCGGAATGCAAACATTCGTTCCGTCAGACCCAAACGTTCCTGCAGACCCTAACGCTCCTTTACCTTCAGATTCAACTCCACAAGAATCTGACCCTCCGTCACAACCCAGCCAGCCAACTCAGCCAACCGAACCGTCAGAACCTACAGAGCCTGATCAAACTAGCACACCAACTGAGCCAACTGAACCAAGCACTCCAACAGAGCCTACAACGCCTTCAACGACGCCTACAGTGCCGCCAGTTATACCTCCTTTCCCGAATCCGCCCACTGAACAACCTGTGTTTTCGGAACTCAAAAAATTCGAAAGCTTCAGCGAACTGGAGACATTCGTTAACGACAACACCGAAAAAGCGGGAACAGTAAACTACTTCACGACCAGAGACTGGGACGTTGCAACTTTTGGAGGCGGCGAAGAAGATTATTCGACAACCAACATTCAGGTTGCGGGCGTAGACGAAGCAGACGTTGTCAAGTCTGACGGGGAATACTTGTATGTGGTTTCAGAGCCTTACATATATATTCTGAAGGCTTATCCCGCTGACCAAGCCCAAGTTGTTTCTAAGATCGAATGCAACGTAACTTATGGTGCACAGATTTACGTTAACGACGACAAGCTTGTGGTCTTAACGAATTCTTATCCATATCCAACATGGGGCTGGGGAGTAGACACGTTTGCACCTGATTCCTATGGTCAAGAGACGGTTGTGAAAGTTTACGACATCACTGACAAAGCCAACCCTGTTCTATCAAGAACCGTGAACGTTAACGGCACACTATTGGGCTCAAGAATGATAGGAGACTACGTTTACGTTGTCGCCAACCAGATTATCATGTATCCAAGGTCTAACGGAACAGACGTGTTCATGGAAGTTGTGCTGCCCACAATCTCTGGCGACCACACAATTCAGATAGAGCCAACTGAAATCTTTTACATTGACATCCCAGACGTTTCTTACCAGCTCACAACAATCATCGCAGTCAATGTAATGAACGATGCACAGGAGCCAACCTATGAGCCGTTCCTTACTGGATACTCAACAGACATGTACGTTTCATTAAACAACATGTATCTAGTGGCTCCAAACACAAACTGGTACTTCTTCATAGAAGAGGGCTCAGACGAACCCAAACAAGAAACGTTGATTTACAGAATAGAACTCGATGAAGAGCAAGTCAACGTCCTCAGCGAAGGAATAGTGCCTGGCACC
>PIXS01000265.1 GCA_003096255.1 Candidatus Bathyarchaeum sp.
GATATGTTATCTGGATATTTGGTGTTTGCACCCGCAACCTTTGTGATCAAAGGTCTGGAAGGTTTTCTTGCAGGTTTCATTGCGGACAAGAAAAGTCTTTATCGTGATGTCCTTGCTGTTGTCATTGCAGGTTCTGTGATGGTTACCGGCTATTTCATAGCAGAAATTTTCCTTTTGGGGATGGGTCAAGCAATAGCAGAAATTTTGCCCAACATCGCTCAGGTGTCTGTTGGGGGTCTTGTGGGTGTTCCTGTTGCTTTGATTTTGAGAAGAAGGCTTCCTGAACTTTTCAAAGACTGACCTTGTGGATTTGTAAACATTTTTACGGGAGCACCAACAGTCTTTTTTTCCGTAGTCACAACTCGTAAGGCGGACAGACAATCATGGCAGGTAAAGGGTCTGAAGTTCCAAGAACTTTCAAAAAGGTCAGTGTTGCTTCTCGGCGTAATCCTTCAGAAATCAAAAAAGCTTTGGTTGCCCAGGGTTTTGAGCTTGTTGAGGTTGACCCTGATTTTGTGGTTTGCTATGGTGGGGATGGCACTGTCTTGTTTGCTGAACGCAAGTTTCCCGAGGTTCCTAAGCTTATTATAAAAACTTCGCGAGCCTGCAGAAAATATGACTACAAACTCCAAGACTTCGCTGTTTTGCTGTCCAAGATTAAGGAAGGCAGTTACTGTATTCATTCTGAGATGAAGTTAGAGGCAGTGGCAAAAGGCGAAAGGCTTGTTGGCCTCAACGACATTCAAGTTCACTTGAAGTTGCCGATTTACGCTGTGAGGTTTTCGTTGTCAGTGGACGGCAAAAAATTTGACAATTTAATTGGTGACGGCGTGATTGTTGCCCCTCCCTTTGGTTCCACCGCTTACTACCGGGCTACTGGTGGCGAACCCTTCAAAAAAGGAATAGGAATTTCCTTTAACAATCTGCATTACAAGAAAGTGGACAGTCTTGTCGTCTCTGAGAACTCGGTGGTTAACTTGACTGTTACTCGGGGTCCTGCTTGGCTTTTGGCAGACAACAACGAGGACTTTATCGAGTTAACCGCAGGAGACTCCGTTACCATAAAGAAGTCTGTGAGCGTAGCAAATTTCATTTACTTTTCCTAGGAATTGTTTAGTTGGATGTGTGGCTGTTTTGTTGAGGATTGGTCATAGGGGTGCCAAGGCTTACGAGCCAGAGAACACGTTAGTTAGTTTTCAGAGGGCTATGGAGTTTGGGGCTAACGCGGTTGAGTTGGATGTCCGAAAAACCAAGGACAACGAACTTGTTGTTATCCATAACGCTGACGTGGACAAAACCACCAACGGCACGGGCGCTGTGGCTGAGCTTACTTTAGCTGCGATACAAAAGTTGGTAACTGACAAAAACCAGAAAATTCCCACCTTCGAAGAAGCACTAGCCTCTATAGGCAGCCAAGTGAAAATTCTTGTCGAACTCAAAGAAACAGGCTACGAAGACGCAGTTTTAGATGTAATCAGCAAAAAAGGCTTGATTGACAATGTTATCATCATATCTTTTCATGAAGATGCCCTACGAAAAATACGCGAACTCAACAAAGAAATCGAAACTGGCCTAGTTTATGTGCGCCACAAAAACCCTGTTCAATCTGCTTTAAGTTTGAAAGCGTCCTATTTGCTTCCTTTGTACCGTTTTACCCATTCTGCAAATGTCAAAAAGGCTCACGAAAATGGGCTTAAAGTTATTGTGTGGACAATTAACACAAAAGAAGAGGTTGCAGAATACGTCAAAAAAGGCGTTGACGGAATTGCCAGCGACAGGCCAGACATTCTAAATGTGTAGTGCGCTTTTTTCTGAAATAAGGTTGTTTTCAACATTCTATTTCTATTAGAATACCAATATTTTCAATTTAGAAATTATGACATCTTTTAATTTTTATGACCTGCCGGTTCAGACAATATTGTTGCGTTTTCTATTGACTTAGGAATCAAAAGTTTTGTGTTTTTAAATAAAGAATTTGAGTTTATGTAATTTCAATTAATGAAATCTGCTAAGATATATTTTTAATGTATGTTTTCTTATGGTGGGGAAAGTCGAAGGTTGGAAAAAATGGTTGGAAAAACACAAGGAAAGCAGATGATAAGGACTGTTGTAAACCGGTACAAGTTTGTAAACAGAAATCCGTTTTTAATTCAAAACAGGTATCTGTCTGAACAAGACATCACAACAAAATTTGTATTGCCCCTGTTTGAGGCATTAAATTGGAATGTTTATGAAATAACTGAAAATGGGCCTGAAGTCCATGAGAAGGCTTTCAGAGAAAAAAGTGATGTTGGAAAAGGTTTGCCTGACATCACGCTAAAAAGTAAAAATGGTACAATTTTCGTGGAAGTAAAAAGACCCAAAGATATTAGCAGTGGTCGAAAAAATCTTCAAAGATATGTTGATGCAGATTTGGTTGTTTTAACAACTTTTGAAGAATTGAGAATATATACTGTTTGTAAAAATGATGAACCATGCAACCGAAGAGAATTTAATTTTGAACAATATTACACTGATTTTGAAAAATTATGGAACATTCTTTCTAATTCAGAAAAAGGGAAAGCAACACGAGCTGCTTTCAAGGCAACACGATGAACAAACATTTTTAATGCCTTCTCGTTTTTCACTTTTTTCTATTTTTGTTTTGGGTTGTAAAGACATTTATAGCATGTGTGCCGTTTTTGGGTTGGAACGCTGACTGCTGTGTGTGGGGTGTTAGTGTTTAGAGGTTGGCGTAGCGTTGGTTCGATGTGAAAAAAACAGGATAGTTGTTATGGACTGTCTTGAGGGTATGAAGCGTTTTCTTGAAGATGGCGAAGTGGACGTTATTGTGACCTCTCCGCCCTACAATTTGGGCATAAAATACAATTCATACGATGATTCCGTTTCCCGAACCGAATACCTCGACTGGATGGAATCTGTCGCCAAGGAATGTAAGCGTGTTATGGCTGATGAGGGCTCGTTTTTTTTGAATGTTGGTTATAACTCTAAAGACCCTTGGGTTGCTTGGGAGTTGGCCTTTAGGTTCAGGAAGCATTTTGTTCTGCAGAATGTTATTCACTGGATTAAATCCATTGCCATACCTAAAGATGATGTTGGAGACTATCCGAACGTTCTTGGGGATATTGCGGTTGGGCACTTTAAGCCAATTAACAGTGGACGCTACATTAACAAGTGTCACGAGTATGTTTTTCAGTTTACTAAAGACGGAAAAGTTGGGCTTGACAAACTGGCTGTTGGTGTGCCTTACCAAGACAAAAGTAACATTGGACGCTGGAAAAACGCAGGCAGAGACAAACGAGACCGGGGAGATACGTGGTTTATTCCTTATGAAACGATTTGTTCGCGAAAAAAGCAGCGACCTCATCCTTCAACGTTTCCGCCAAAGTTGCCTATGATGTGTGTTATGCTTCATGGTCTAGAGCGGACAAAGCTTGTTTTGGACCCGTTCATGGGTATTGGAAATACTGCTGTTGCGTGCATGCGATTAGGAGTAGACTACATGGGATTTGAGATGGACCAGTCATACGCGCAATGTGCACAACAGCAAATCGAGAGCGAAGACTCAAAAGAAAACTGATTGCTTCTGTTTGTAAGAATTTATGATTGAGATGTCTTTTGGCGCGCGCCGCATTTTTGTTTTTAGTTTTCTTGTTTTTTGCAGTTTTTTGGCTGGTTTTGCCTTGTTTTTTGTTCAGCTTCCGATTTTTGGGTTTGATGTTTTTGAATGTGTTTTGGAATCTTGGGTGATTTGAGGTTATTTTTTACAATCAACTGAACACATTTCATATGATAAATGAACAAACGTTCAACTGTATAAAAAACACCGAATAATCATTCATTTTTTACTAAACACTTATATACAAATGAACAAACATTCGGGTCTTCATTGAATAATTCATTGGAGACAACAACAATCATGGAATCAAAAATCACCCGAAAAAACAACACAATCACCAACTACAAGAGATGTGAACAATGGCGGTAGGAGACATAGCCTGGATAGCAACAGCAACAGCCCTTGTAATGCTGATGACTCCGGCCCTCGGATTTTTCTATGCTGGTTTGGTCAGAAAGAAAAACCTTGTTTCAACCTTGGTTCAGTGTTTGATAATTTTTGCAGTGTCGAGTCTGGTCTGGACCTTCTGGGGGTACAGTCTAACGTTCGGAAACAGCTTCAACGGAATCATCGGCGACCTGTCACTAGCAGGGTTAAACGGAATCGGCATTAATACCATAAGCCCATATGCAACCCAAATACCGGAACTTTTGTTCTTTGCATTTCAACTGAAATTTGCAGCAATCACTCCGGCCTTGATTATCGGAGCCTTTGCTGAACGAATCAAATTCCGTTCCCTTCTGATATTCACTGTGCTTTGGTCAACCTTCATTTACTCTCCAGTTGCCCACTGGGTCTGGAACGTAGATGGGTGGCTAAACTTTCTGGGTGCAGTTGATTTTGCAGGCGGAATCGTAATCCATGTTACCGCAGGATTTTCTGCCTTGGCGGCTGCTCTTGTTATTGGGAGGCGAAAAATACTCCAAAATCAGCCAACTTGCGGATGTAATGGTGCTGAGCATAAAGCTTGCAACATTCCTTACGTAATACTTGGTGCATCCTTGCTGTGGTTTGGCTGGTTTGGCTTTAACGCAGGAAGCGCACTAGAAGCAAACGCGTTGTCTGTTTCTGCTCTTGTAGCCACTAATCTGGCCGCTGCTTCAGCCGCAACAAGCTGGATGATTGTTGACTGGGTAACAAAAGGAAAGCCCTCGGCCGTCGGCATTTCTGTTGGCGCTGTCTGTGGACTTGTGGCAGTTACGCCTGCTTCGGGATTTGTTAACGTTACGTCAGCAATTATTATTGGGTTGGCTGCAGGTTTGATTTCCAATTTAGTTTCAAACTGGCGCTTGGCAAAAACAAGAATAGACGACTCTCTAGACGTCTTTGCATGCCACGGAATCAGCGGTGTATGGGGCTCTATCGCCACGGGGCTGTTCGCAACAACTTTGGTAAATAACGTGGACGGGCTGTTTTATGGTAACCTTGACCTGCTGGTCGCACAAATATTGTCCGTTGTAATTGTGGCTGCTTTCTCCTTCTGCGGCTCGTTTGTGTTGCTGAAAATAATCAACGTGTTCTCGCCACTGCGGGTAAGTCCAGAAGAAGAAAACACGGGGCTAGACCTTAGCCAGCATGGCGAAGAAGCCTACGACTTAGGATTCTAATTCCCTTTGTGGGCTTTTGCCCGCCCTCTTTTTTGTTTTCTTTGTTGAGCAGGTTTGTGTATATTTTGTTTTAGGTATGTTTGTCTTGTTGACATGTTTTTTGTTGGTTTGTTTTTTATTAGTTTTTTTGGGTTTGTTTTATTGTTTGATGCGTTGTTTATGTTGGTTTTTGTTTCGTTAATGACGTGTTGAATGTTTGTTCATCCACTACTGTGTTTCTATACAAATATTCAGTTAAATGAAAACCTTTATATACAAATGTGCAATAATTAGCTTTTTAATTGAATAAGAGGTGATTCAGCATGACAATGCAACAACCATCAAAAATAGAATGGATTGACATCGGCTTGGACGGTCTGGAAAACTTTATTCCAGGAATTCCAAAAGGCGATGCAATATTGGTGCGAGGTGAACCAGGTACTGGTAAAACTATCTGTTGTTTGCAATTCCTTTACAGAGGGGCAAAAACCGGCGAAAAATGCCTATACATCACAACCGAAGAAACACCTGAAACAGTAATGCGAACTGGTGGAGAACTATGGTCTGACTTCCCACAGCTCATCCGAAACGGAACAATAAAAGTAGTGAACCTGTCAATCACTGCAAGCTATGCAAGCGAATACTGTTTGGTTGACAAATCGGAAGCCATGGACATCGTTGCAAAAGGACTAAAAGCACAACCAGATGCCCAAAGAATCGTAATTGACTCGTTGTCTTCGTTAGCAAGGCGGTTATCTGACTCTGATGAATTCCGACAAGTTTTCATGAAGATACTAATGGAAACCAAGGCCCAAGGAGCAACAACACTCTTTAGTGCTGAAGGTATTCCTCCGGCTCCCGGAATCACCGAATACCTTGTAGATCACTTGATTTATCTTGATTACCGAAAACACGACGTCGTATGGACACGAGTTTTCCTACTTCGTAAGTCTAGAAGTGTTCCCCTTAAACCTCAAGTACTTAAACTAAACATAAAAGCCGGTGGGCTTTCAGTGGAAGAGATTCCGTTCTCGCTGAAGCCTGTATGGTTCGGCGGAGACTAGCTGGTGAATAATAATGTTAGATCAAGCAACTGAAGCTTGGGCGGCGTTCCAGCAGAACTTCTTCGTAGGATGGGCACCTGTAGC
>PIXS01000266.1 GCA_003096255.1 Candidatus Bathyarchaeum sp.
CCAGCTTGACCTGCAAGTTGTTTAACAGCGTCAGCTACAACAGCAAATCCACGACCAGCTTCACCAGCACGAGCCGCTTCAATAGCCGCGTTAAGAGCCAACATGTTAACCTGCCCAGCAATCTGCGAGATGTCATCTGCAAGACCAGCAACGTTTTTGACTGAAGCATTAACTTCACCAATAGTTGTTTCCACGTTAGTTGATGCAGATTTGATTTGATTCAGCGAATTTAGAGCCTGTTTTCCGCCTTCACTGACACTTTGCGCCAACTTGTTGGAGTCTTCAACAATTTTGTTAACTTCGCTTGTTCCTTTGTTGACGTGGTTCATTTTCTGCAATAGACCTTGAACGTTGTTTGCTGTTTCTTGAGCCAGTTTTGATAGACTCTGTGCCCCATCAGAAACGTTCTGTGAAGCTGCTTGAACCTGTTCCATACTGGTGCTCAGTCTGTCTGCTGCTTGTGCCGATTGGGTTCCCATCGCTCCAATACTATGTGCAGCTTTCAGGATTTGGTCCGAAAGACCTTCAACCACTTCAGAAACATCAGTACTGGATTTGACAACGTTTTCTATGGTGCCCATCATCTCTTTGATTTTTGTTATGTCTGCTACAAACTCTAGTGCACCAATAACTTTGCCGTTTTCATCCATCAAAGGTGAACCGGTATATTGAATGTGCATTTTTCCATTAGAGATTGTCTCTGACGTTGCTGGCTCTTTTGTTTTCATTGCAAGTGCGCAAGCACATTTGGATGTCTTGCAGTCAGTAGTATTGAACAGGTCGTAACATTTCTTGCCAACAAGTTTGTCAGCAGTAGATTTGAGCAGTTTTGCACCAAAATCATTAATGAAAAGTATTTTGAAGTCTTTATCAATAGCTACAACAGGTGTCTGAACACCTTGAAGATACTGCACTTGCTGTGCACTCTTAGCCATTTCTTCTTTTACTTCAGTTTGGTCAGCAACATATTCTATTGCACCAACAATTTTTCCTGAATTGTCAAAAAGTGGTGAACCAGTGTACCGAATGTGCATTGATCCATTAGATACAGCTTCGGATGTTGTTGCTTTCTTTGTTTTCATTGCAACTGCGCAAGCACATTTGGATGTCTTGCAGTCAGTAGTATTGAACAGGTCGTAACATTTCTTGCCAACAAGTTTGTCAGCTGTTGCGCCTACAAGTTTTGCGCCGTAATCGTTGATGTATGTGACTTCGAAGTCTTTGCTGATAGCCATAACGGGTGTTTGGACGCCTTCAAGGTACTGTTGGTAATCTTGTTTTGTTTCTTCTTTTTGTGGTGTTTTAGCCATTTTGTTTGTTATCCCCTTCGTATTTTTTTAACAAAAAGGGCAACAAAAGTTATTAGAGTATGTACATACAAGCCTCGTACGCACATTCACAGGGTAAAAGTTTGAATAGTATATACCTATTCTCCTTTTTTGTCAAAAACTAAAAATAAGTAATTATTTTTAGCAAAACATACAAAAACCAAGCACTAAAGTATATACAATATCAAGACAGAAAACGACTCAAGACACGCATGAGTTATGCTTTCTTATAAACACGACATTTTGGATTAACGTCAACAAATTTGCTGTTTACATCCATTCCCACAAACTCGGTTTTACCAGTTATCAGGTAACCATCAGATTTCAGGGAATCGCAGAAATGTGCATAAACAGTGTTCTGAATCTCTTTTGTGAAATATATCATTACATTCCGGCACAAAATCAAATCTAAATTACGATGCTTCGGAGTAGTCATCAAATCTTGCTCTTCAAACTGAATAAGCTGCTTGACAAAAGGTTTCACTTTATACAATGAACCATCAAAATCAAAATACTTGTCAAGTAGTTTTTCGTCAATGCCGTGAACCATCCGCTCCGTGTATTCGCCACTTTTAGCACGACCTAAAGCATTTTTGTCAAGGTCTGAAGCATAAATTGTGACCCTGCAATCGTTGGGATTCTGTTCTCCGATCTGGCGTATTAGCATTGACAAGGAGTATGGTTCTTCTCCAGTAGCGCAACCTGCACTCCAAATTCTCACCATCCTTCTGGACGATAATAATTCTGGAAGGAGTTCTTCTTCTAAATATGCATAAACATCAGAGTCCCGGAAGAACTTTGTGAAGTTTATTGTAAGGTCATTAATAAGAAGATCATACTCATCTGGGTTTGCTGCTAAATATACCACATAATCAGAGTAAGTAGTACATTTAGTTGCGACAAGTCTAACTTTTATTCTCCGTTTCAAATATGACTCGCGGTAATACCCAAAGTTGACGTTAGTCTTTGCACGCAAGACTCTTTTTAGCTTCTCAAAAGCAGCAGCGTCATAGAATTCTTCATCTGAAACTGAAATGGTCAATAGTTACACCCACAACTTCAAACAAGTTACCAAGCAGATACATAGCAATTATGAATCCAAACTAGTTACCAAAAATGCAGACCGTAAATAAAAACCATAAAAATAGAACGAAAACTGGTCCACAGTAACCACACAATTTTGGACAGATAACCAACATTCATTCAGTAGTTTTGCGTTCATTGAAGGCCTAAAATATGGGCTATTATCAGCCCATCCACTCTTTGCCTTTGGTGATTAATACTTGCTGCATTTCTTTGCTTGGAAACACCACTATCGTTCCGCCAGCTTTACTACTGCTTCGCCTGAAACAACCATCAAACACCAACGCTACATCCGACATCATAGCCTGCTTCACAAGAAACGTGTCAAGAACTGCTTCAAAGGAACCTCTAACAAGCTGTGGAGGCGTAGGCAACAACTCAATACTTGTGAAATCCGAGATTGCGCTAAGGAATCCTCCAATCATAATGTTGCCAAGTTCTTCTATTGCTGAAGACTCCATTTCTGGGTCTAGCTCCTCAACAGAACACATTGACATCATAGCTGCAATCTTCTTAGCCTCTTCAACATCGAAGATCAACAACACGTCACAATCAGGTTCTTCTGAGAGTTCCATGTGAATAATCGCCATCAGATCGTCATGTTTTCCGAAAATCTGAGGTACCATATGAGGCGGTGAAACATACAACTTTGGCACTTCTACCTCAATTTTTTCGTTCACCATTTCTGAAAGAGCAGTGGTAGCTTTCCCTGCACCAATATTTCCCAACTCTAACAGTATTTCGAGGTTTAACTTCTCGTCAGCATCGAAATCATTTACTGTCAGGGGAAATTGTTTTTCTTGATTAACGTGCAACAACTGTTCAACCATCCTCTTTAGCCTATCCAATCTTTTGCCTTGGCAGTTAACTGGGCTTGTAGGTCTTGACTAGGGAACATCATCAGAACTCCGCTTATGTTTCCATCAGAACGTTTGAATTGTGTATCAAAAATCACTGCCATTTGGGAACTAAGAAGCTGATTCACGAGAAAAGCATCAAGCAATGCGTCAAATGCATCAGTAGATCTTTGAGGCGGATTAGGTATCAAGTTTACATCAGTGAAATCGGATAATGCAGCCAAGAATGAACCGATTACTATGTTTCCGAGTTCTTCTATTGCGGAGGCTTCCATTTCTGGGTCTAGTTCTTCCACTGAACACATTGTCATCATTGCAGCGATTTTCCTTGCCTCTTCAACTTCAAACATCAAAAGGATGTCACAGGGAGCTTCTCCTCGAAGTTGCATATAGATAGCAGTCATCTGCACATCATGTTTCTTGTAGAAACCAGGAACAAGATGCCGTGGTATTGTGTGAATTTTTGGAACTTCTATTGAGATTGGTTCCTGAAAAATTTCTGAAAGGGATGTAGCTGCATTTCCTGCGCCTATGTTTCCAAGTTCGAGGAAGATTTCCAGATCTACACCGCTTTCAGGGTCAGTCATATTTTCTTTTGTAATACTTTCTGTCATAATTCTTTAACAACTCCATTTCCGTTTCGCACTCCCACTGAACCAGTCACAATATTGAATGTGACTCGCCTACCGTAAGTCCCCTTAACGTCTTCAGCCAACAGTTTTATCCCCTTCTCTGAAAGAGCTTCCTTGACTGCTTCCACGTTTTTTTCCCCGATATTAAGGGAGTTGGCCTTCAAATTTGGAAACATGTTTGCACCACCTGCGATTTTAGCTGTTAAGTATGAGTTATTTTTGGCAATTTTTTGTAAACTTTCGGTCAATGCTGGAACTGCAGTGTCAGCGTATTTAGAAGGTAGATTTTGGTTTTTTGTTATCTTCGATGTTGGAAGCATAATGTGGGCTAATCCACCACACTTGTTTATGGGATCATGGATACATATTGCGACACACGACCCAACGTTTGTCACCAAGACTACTGGCCTGTTTTCAACTCTCATTTCAGCCATGTCAACCCGCACCTCTTCGGCGGGTGCAGCTGCGACAGGTCTAATACTCGGAGATACTGGCATACAAGATGTAAGAGTTGACTTCCCTGCAACCGGCAAATTTAGACCACTTGACGGCGTGTCATCTTGGCTTAAATTGAAAGCCCTAAAGGTAAAGGGCATTGGCAAAAGTCGTGTCCACAATTGGGCTTCCTCAGCAATATTTTGCCAGTACTTCTAAGACTTTTTGAGGTTTGAATGGTTTTGTGACGAAATCTTTTGCCCCTGATTTAAGTGC
>PIXS01000267.1 GCA_003096255.1 Candidatus Bathyarchaeum sp.
AAATAAAATTTGTTGGATTAGCAATTATTACATTCTTATGTACTACAGTGTTTCTAACACTAGTAGTTCCGATAGCAGCTCAAGATTTACACACCTCAGACCAAGACACAGGTTCAGTACCACTTCCTGATGGTGTAACTCCTGACATAACAATAAAGACAGATATTTATCTTAGTTTTAGACCAAATCCAGTTGGACTCAATCAAATATTCTTAGTGAACATATGGAACGACCCAGGACCATCCTACGCTCGATTTTTCAGAGATTATAGGATAATTTTGGAAAAACCAGACGGAACACAAACAACAATTACAATGAATTCATATCCAGCAGACGGAACAGCATGGTTTGAATACATTGCCGACATGGTTGGCGAATGGAAAATAAAATTCATATTTGACGGAGGCTATTTCCCACCAGGAAAATATACTGTACCAGAATTTGAAGGCTCAAGATCAGGATATACAGAAGAATATACAAAATCGGTTTACTATCTCCCTGATTCCACTGACTGGCAATCACTAACAGTAACTGAAGAGTTAGTTGCTCCTTGGCCTGAAGAAGGTCCACCAACAGATTACTGGACAAGACCCGTGTCGCCCGAAAACCGTGATTGGTACCCAATACTTGGTAACTATCCATGGAATGGTCCAGCCAGAGATGGACCTGAATGGGATGCACAACATCCAGACACTAACAGAAGATGGAACCAACGTCAACGCTTTACTCCTTACGTCCAAGCTCCAGATTCAGCTCACGGAGTTTGGAGGCAACTCGAAGGTATTGCAGGAATAATGGGAGGCGACTACGGAGGTTCATCTCAGACTTCAGGCGGAAATACTCCAAGCATAATCTATGCTGGAAGATGTTATGACAGCCTTACTAGAGTAGTAGATGGCCAATCGCAAAGTGTATGGACCTGTTATGATTTACGCACAGGTGAAGTATACTGGGAATACCCTGGAGTATCTGCACCGAGTTACATTGAATATTCTGAAGGTGGAGTATCAGTACCAGGTGGTTCATCAAGAACTGTATCTGTAAGTCTTGTACGCATTGGCGGTGGCAGTCTTCAAAAATTCGATCCTACAACTGGACGGATGACTTTAGATGTTGATCTTCCTTCTAACTTTAGATCTACCGAGTATTACATGAATGGTTATGCTGTAAGCACGCAGATAATTAGTGATGAAGATAATGACTTCCGTTTGATCAATTGGACAACAGCTGGAAGTGCCAGAAACTTCGCTGACAGAGTGATGAGTAACATAACGTTTCCATTGGATACTCTAGGTCAATCTCGAGATTGGAATGAGAACCTCTGTTTCGTTATCAGGGAAACTAACGCTTGGGATCCTAATGGCCTAAAACCAATCAGTGGTTTTCCATATGTTGACATTACTGTTGACGGTGGTACAGGAATAAGACATGGACATCGCATGATTTGTGCAGACCTAATAACTGGAGAACTATTATACGACGTTACTTACGATGACGAACCTTACAGTGCGGCTCAGGCACCCTACAGTCAATCAGTTCACATTAGTGAAAATGGAAAATTGGCACTATTGCTAAGAAGAGGATACTTCAACTTCTATAATTCTAGGACAGGGGAACTTCTATACCAAAGTGAAACAATGGACTATCCATGGGATGAACCTGCCTTTGGAGCATACACAATCGCATCAGCTTATGGCAATATCTATTGGGGAGCATATTCAGGAGTTTACGCTTTTGACTGGGATACTGGAGACATTGTGTGGAAGTATGAACAAACGGCTCTAAGCCAGTTTGAAACTCCATACACTAACGAAGACGGAGTGACAGTTTACTCTTGGAACGGAGGGGTGCAAGTCGCTGATGGCAAAGTATTCTGGGAAAACGATGAACACACGCCTTCTCAGCCTTACACTAGAGGTTGGGGAATTCATTGCATTGATGCGTTTACTGGTGAAGGTATATGGAATATAACCTCACAAATGACTCCAGGTGCAATTGCAGACGGTTATCTTACAGCAGACTGTGACTACGATGGATACACCTACGTTTTCGGCAAAGGTCAAAGTGAAACAACAGTAACAGGACCTGACATTGCAGTACCTAAAGGAACAGCATTAACTATCAAAGGTACAGTTTTGGACTTGTCTCCTGCTCAGCCAGGTACGCCATGTGTATCTGCAGAGTCAATGGCTACACAAATGGAGTATCTGCATTTCCAGCAGCCCATAGGTGGACTTTGGGGTGACGAAATCATAAAAGGCGTTCCAGTAACTTTGACTGCTATTGGTTCTGATGGAAGTTGCGTTGACATTGGTACAACTATAACCAGCGGCTATTACGGTACTTTCGGTTTTGCATGGACTCCTGAACAAGAAGGATCCTATGAAATAGTTGCATCCTTTGCAGGTGACGAATCTTATGGCAGCTCTGGAGCTTCAACATTTGTAACGGTCGGTCCAGCAGCAGCCGCAGGCGGAACAATAGAACCTGAATCATTAATCAGCACTGAACTAGCAATTGCATTGGCCGTTGTCGCTGTAGCAGTGATAGTTGTCGTTGGCTTCTTAGTTCTAAAAAAGAGACAATAAACAAACCTTCCCTCCCTCTTTTTTTGGGAGTAAAAATCAAATCAGAATAAGGCGCTGAAAAGGATAAAAGGAAAGAGAAATGATAACAATCCCCTGTTTAGTGGAATACGTTCATTACTCATCAACAAATTTTCCTGTAATTCCTCAGTTAAGCCTTATTCTGAAAAAGAAAGTTTGAAGAATTAAGGGTCTGAAAAGGTTTAGTCTGAACGAAATAAAAATGCGAATACAAATTCCACAGGTTTTTTCATATCTTCAATCCCCTGAAGGTAGTTCGGATTAAACCTCAGAAATCCATTCTTCCTAACGTTCTAAAGTCGTTGAACTTTTAAAATGTTCCAATTTCAGTTAAACATATTTTCGATGATGCAATGACTTAAATATGATGTTGTCTTCATGCTTTGAAATCCCTTTAACAATGGAGTGAAAAGACAAGATGTTAGTTAATGAGAAACTTAGGAAAGCAGCTCATGAATCAAAGAGACAATTCCTAGAAATGAAAAAAGTTCAAAAAACACAATAGTTTAGTTTTGATTTTCTCTCCACTTTTCTAGTGTTCTTTCGGAACTACAATTCAAATAGTAAGTTACTAAAAACTCGATTTTATGAAACGTGTTCCTGGAACTATACTCGTTGAGTGTGACCTTTGCCACAAAGTTAACCCTGACACTTACACGAGTACTTGCGTAAATTGTGGTCATACTGTTTGTTTAGTCTGCTATTTAGACGAAAACTGTAAGTGTGCTGTTTGTGGTGGCGACTTTGGTAACTCATACTGAAAGAAAGTTTTTTGTATGATTATTTCAAGCTAATAGAAAACATGGTTAACCAGTATGTTTTAACATCTGACAGATACAAACGTTTGAAGCATTTTAAGAAAGGAAAAATTGTTTGCAAAAAATGTTTGAAAGAACTGAAAATAGGTGACTGTGTAAAGTCGAATTTGAATAGCGGAACTGCAAAGCTGTATCACAGTAAATGCTTTGACAGTTTGTTCATTGACCTTCCGGACTGAACATTCCCATAATAAGGGCTCAGAAACTAACTGTGAGTTTGTTTTGGTTTATTCTTTTAGTTGCAGTTCTCCGGTTTCCAGATATTTCTCAATTCTATTTATCGTATTCTCCAGTTTACTTACACGATTTTTTAAACCCTGATTCTCAGCAACTAAACCAGTGACCAATGTCTTAAGCTGTTGGTTTGTTTCTTCCACCTCTTTTCGGAGCTTAGTTACCTCTTGTGCTTCGGTGAAAACCAGAAGAGCAGATTCGCCTTTCAAATAGAACTTTCTCAAATCGTCAATAGAATAGCGTCTGTAAACTTCCGTCAAATATCCTTCATGACCCATCAACGCCTCTACAACATCAACGGGAATTCCTGCAGCTCCAAGACGGGTCCTAAAGAATTTTCGCAAAGTGTGAGGGTGAATTTTTTCTCTGTTTGTGCTTTTGTCTTTTCCATTTAACCCTGATTTATGAAGAGCTTTCTTCCACATGCTGTAAGCTGTTGATGCATCAAAAGGCCAAACTCGCGGGTCATCAACGCTTTTTTTGTACATGTGGCTTTTTCTATGTGCAGCATCCAAATATTCTTCGCGAACTTTCAACCATTCTGTTAAGGCTTCTTTTGCTTCTTTGCTGATAAAAACATGTCTGGGGTTTCCTGTTTTAGTGATTTCTCCCCTTATCTGAATTCGTGAAGGGTTCTCTTGTAGGTGTAAGTCTTCTATGTTTGTGTTTAATGCTTCACCTATTCTCATGCCACTAGATTCTAAGCAACGAAAAAAACACTCTCCCTGTATCGGCGTATGTTTAAGTAGTTTCTTCAATTCCTCATTTGTTGGTACTCTGTCAAGTGTTAAAGCTCTGGACCCTTTGATTCTTCGTCTAATTTTTTTCCAGAACTTTTCTGGTAGTTCAACGTCATTCTCTTGCAGAAACATTTTGATGTTGCTGAGTTTCAGTTTGATTGTTAGAGGTGCTAGACCGTTTAGGCTTTTTACAAAAGTGAGAATGTCTTTTTCGTGGTCTCTTTTTTCTCTGAAATATTTTTTGGCCATGACGTCTAGGTTTTCTGGGGTAGCCTCTTCGTAGAGGCTTTGAAGAAATTTGTTTACTGCATTCCACAGGTTCTTTTTAGTTCCTGTGTTTTCGTAGTTCTCCAAAAAGTTTTTTACATTAGGCATTGTTATCGCCCTATGAAACATCGAGTTTCCGTTATAGTAAATAAACAAAATCAAGATTTAAGTATTATGGTAGTTAACTGCCATAATCCCCTAAAATAACGGAACCTCGTATCTAATCGAACCAGAGGAACAAAATTGCCGACAATACTAGTAACAAACGACGACGGAATCAAATCTATTGGATTGTCCATTCTTGTAAAACGGCTAAAAAAATT
>PIXS01000268.1 GCA_003096255.1 Candidatus Bathyarchaeum sp.
AGCCGTGCCTGGCCATCTTGAAGGTGGTTTCCTGAGGGTCTAAGATTTTTTTGGCGCATTCCATGGCTAGGAGTTCTGCTTGCCGTTTTTTCATGTTCAGGTTCCAGTAATATTTGCAGAAGGGCTTGGTTCCTGTTTCACAGTTTTCTTTGAGCCTTTTGCATTCTTCAAGAAAATCAACATAAGTTCCACCTCGCTTTTTTTGCAGAGGGCACATGTCCTGTTTGCTGAAAAAAGAAACGGTCAGGGGGCTTTGTTTTAGTCCCCTGAGTTCTTTAAGAAAAACGTGGAGTTGGCTTCTTGTTCTGAAGCTTACGAGAAGTTTGCTGTCACCCAGGATAGGCAAAACGCTAAGAAGAGAAGCTAACGATTTTCCGATTCCGCAGGGTGCGCTACCTATGAAAACTTCGTTGTTTTCTAGGGCAGCTTTGGCTTCTTTTATGAACGCTACTTGGCCTTTGCGGATTTCGTAGCCTCTGGGCAGCCATGGGTCTCCTGAGTCTTTAGGCGTGGTTTTTTGGACTGTTGCTATTGTGTGGGTTCCTGTTCGTCGGTAGGGGTTTGCGTGGGTTACTTTTCGGGCGGTTAGGAAGGTTCCGCATTCTGTGCAGAAGTGGCTCCGCTGGTATTCTTCGACTGTGTGGCGTTTTCCGCATTTTCGGCACGAGTAGATTTTAGGCAATTTGCTCCCGTATGATACCTGAAACACGTAAGATATGCTTTGCGTACAAGCTCCAAGCAACAAGGTAAAGTGCCGAATTTTTTGGAAATTTGCTCAAAAAGGGGTTACCGTAACCGATAAATTGGCGCGCATTTGATTTGTTTTTGGGGAAACTGTATGTCTTATTGTGCTAAGTGTGGGGCAAAGTTGGTTGAAGATGCAAAGTTTTGTTCTGTGTGTGGCGCCAAGGCGGTAAAAGTGACCACTGAAGAGTATTCTGTTTCTTCTGACAACCTTATCGAGCGCGTGAAAGAGCTGCTTCACGAAGGAAACGTCACACGAATAATTGTCAAAAACGAGAAAGGTGAAGTTCTGTTAGAAATTCCTGCAACAATCGGTGTTATCGGTGCGGTTCTTGTTCCGTGGGTCGCAGCCCTAGGTACTATAGCTGCTTTAGCAACTAAGTGCAGAATTGTGGTAGAAAAACGCGAATAGATGCGGCGCGACGAAATTTCAGAAAAAAGGTAGTTTTCAACAATGAACTACTATTAGTATTCAAATATGTTCAGGGTTTAGGTGCCAGTTTGGCACTTTAGCATATTTTGGGTTATATGGCAAAAGGGCGTCATTTTTTGGGTTGTCAAGGTTTCTTGAGTAACTGGACGGCGTTTTGGTCAATGTTTCTTGACAAAAACCCTTTTTCATGTATTAGGAGCTGTACTTTGTTAGGTAAAAATGAAAAATTTCCAGTCTGTGCTTGTTGCATTACTTGTTGTTTTGTTAGTGGGTGTTGTGTTTTCTGAAATTGAAGTAGTGAAAGCTGAACCCATCATTTACATCAGGTCAGATGGAAGCGTTGAAGGAACCGACAAGATTGAACAAAGTGGAGACGTCTACACTTTCTTGGATGTTGTGTTCAAGGGCATTCAGATTCAAAGAAGCAACATCGTAGTTGACGGGGCTGGCCACACTTTGCAGGGAGATGGAGAAGTCCATGGACCCCACGACATTGTTGGAATGGGAATTGAAGTCCTTGAATGCAGTAATGTTACAATAAAGAACCTGAAAATAACACAGTTTACCAGGGGCATTAGGTTTACTAATGCTTCTGAATGCGAGGTCTGTCTGAACGTTCTGTCAAACAACAGTATTGGAGTTGAGTTGGGTGGCACCGACAGGTCGCATTTTACTGCTTACTCAACCAATAACAGAGTAATCCATAACATCATAAATGAAGACCATAACGTTGGAGTTATGCTTTATTACGGCTCATCAAACAACATTTCGCATAACGTCATAACATCAAACAATCATGGCGTTTACATTATGAGTGGGGGCTCTGAAAATAGCATTACTTGGAACAACATTACTGACAACACCAAAGGCGTCTACGTAGAATCTTCTGGAGTTGCTATTCATCACAACAACTTTGTTGGCAATACATACGACTGGTGGGATTACGGTTTAACGCCTTGGCCGTTTCAGTTACCGTTTTTTGTCAACGTCTGGGATGATGGAACCGAAGGAAACTACTGGAGCAGATACGACGGAACAGACACAGACGGCGACGGCATAGGAGATACTCCACATTACCTCTATGAAAACAACACAGACAACCATCCCCTTATGGCGCCAGTTGAATTAGAAGTGATTCCCGAGTTTCCTACACTTTTTATTGTAGCTGCGGGGCTTGTTGTTGTCACTGTGTTGTCGACAAGTTACAAACTAAAAATGAAACAGAGGAAAAAAAGATGAAGCGCCCCAAAACAGTGGCTTCATTGGCACTTGTTTTTTCGTTAGTTTTGGTTTCTTGCATCCAAATTGGAGTGGTTAAGGCTCAAGGCACCATTTACATCAATGAAGATGGAACGGTTGAGGGAACAGATAACATTCAACGAAATGAAAACGTCTACACATTGACAGATGACATTTACAATAGCACGATTACTATTCTGAAAGATGACGTTGTTTTAGATGGAGCAGGTCACATTGTCAAAGGACCGGCTAACGGGGTAGCATTGCTGCACAGAAACAATGTAACGGTACAAAATTTTACGATAACTACGAGTTCTACTTCAGACAACATTTACGTGTATCATTGTACAAACTGCACCATCCAAAATAACGTAATTACACCTTTTGCCGAGAAATATCCAGGTACTGGAGTTTCTGTTTGGGGCGGCGGATCAAATGTAATTACTGGAAATCAGATAATGAACAATTTGTGCGGCATTTTCCTAGGAGAAGCCACATGCAACAACAGCATAATCGGCAATAGCATAACAAACAACACGGGTAGCATAAGGGTCCATGGGTCTCAAAACAACAGCATCTACAACAACAACTTCAACAACAACCACCACATCTCAATTATGTCTATTTCCCCCAGAATTACGCTAGTAATTGAGTTTGACAACGGCACTTCAGGAAACTACTGGGATAATTACAGGGGAACAGACCCTGATGGTGACGGGGTAGGCAACACGCCATACTTCATATATGAGGACTATCTAGATGAGTACCCACTAATGGAACCTGTTGTAGTGATTCCAGAGTTTTCATCAGTAGTTTTTCTAGTTGTTGGAGTTTTTGCGGTTACTGTGTTGACGATGTTTTCTAGAAAGGGATTAAAGCAGGTGAGAAAAAGATGAAAAAATCTCACTTTTTGTTTGTTTTGTTGGTAGTTGTTTTGTTAGTTTGGGCGGGTTTCCCCCAAGTTGTAGAGGTGAAAGCGGAGCCTAGAACTCTTGTTGTTCCTGACGACTTTTCTACGATTCAAGAAGCAGTTGATGCGGCTTCTGAAGGCGACACTGTTTTTGTTAAGAGTGGAACATACACTGAGAGCGTCTGTATTGACCAGACCCTTTCGTTGGTTGGCGAAGACCCAGCAACCACAAAAATAGTAGGCGAATATCAGTTAAACGGAACTGTTGTTCTGATACGTCACAACAATGTTAGCGTCACAGGTTTCACTGTTCAGCCCTCTGCCTATTCTTTTAGCAGAAAGGGGGTTCATCTTCTTCATGTTAGCCACTGTAGCGTAGTTGGCAATGTTATTCTGGATAACGGAGTTGGAGTTTGGCTTTATGGTTCTTCAGAGAACAACATCACAGGAAACACCATAAATGGTCCAGTTGAACGAAGTTACGGCATATGGGCAGACAAATCGCCAAGCAACTGGATTCTCGACAACATAGTGACAAACAACTACTATGGGATTAGCATCAACTCTGATGGCAACACGGTTTGTGGCAACACGGTTGTAAGTAATTCTAGAAAAGGGGTTACAATTAGGTCGAACAATAACATCGTGTCTGGCAACGTTGTAACTAATCAAGAAAGCGGAATAGTTCTTGCGGGCTCAAACAATGTACTAAGAGACAACAAGGTAAGTGAAAGCGAGTTATCTTTTGATTTAGCTTGGGGATTACAGTGGAGTGTTTCCGACTTTGTTAACGATGTTGACTCTTCAAACACGTTTGATGGAAAAACAGTAGTCTATTGGGTCAACGAACACAACAATAAAGTGCCTGAGGATGTTCAAACGGTAGTTTTAGTGAACTGCACTAACATAACTGTAGAAAACCTTGTTCTGTCAAACAGCAGAGAAGGAATCATGTTAGTGGGCACAACAAAGTCCACAGTGCGAAACAATTCAGTTCAGAGCATGGATGACGCAATCCTCCTCTTTTTGTCTAGTAACAACACGATAACTGACAACACAGTACATGACAGTAGCGATGGCGTACTGCTTTGCTCTTCTTTTCAAAACACGATAACGGGCAACTCAATTGCTGACGGAAACACAGGAATCAAGCTAGACACATCTGACGAAAACATCCTCAGCGGCAACGTAATTTCTGACGGCAACCGTGGCGGAATCAGCCTTGAGGGTTCAAACAACAACAAAATTTTCGGCAACACAGTATCCGATTGCACAAGAAGAGCAGTCTGGCTTTGGAACCATGCGTCCCAAAACTTGTTTTACCTTAACAACTTTGTCAACAACACGGTCAACGTTGAAAAATACATCGCGGACATAATCGACTGCACGTTTCCCCCAAATGTTTGGGACAACGGCACCCTAGGCAACTACTGGAACGACTACAACGGAACTGACACAAACAGCAACGGAATAGGCGACACGCCCTACATCATTGAAGAAAACAACCAAGACAACTATCCGTTAATGGAACAAGTAGACATCAGCACAATTCCTGAGTTTCCGTCGTTGATTTTGCTGGTGTCAGGATTATTTGTTGTTGGTGTATTATCGATAATTTGTAGACGTGCTTTCAAGAGTGTAGAAATGAAGAAACAAAAAGTATCCAGTGCTTTTCGATGAAATTTTTGAAAAAACCTATTTTTCAACAATAATCTGCTATTAGTATTCTAATATGTTCAAGGTTTAGGAACCAGTTTGGCACTCTAGCAAATCAGGTTTTATATTGGCAAATCGGTTTAATGTTTGATTTCGTCAAGGTTTCTTGACGTACTTTTTATCAATTTATGCGGTTTGTGTCAAATTTTCTTGACAAAAACCCTTTTCCATTCAGTTGCTATTTGTGTTTTATGCGGGTTGGCAAGCATGAGAAAGGCTGTCTCTGTTTTAGTATTTGTATTCGTTTCTGTTTTGGCTGCTTCAGCAGTTGAGGTTCAAAACGTTTTTGCGCCTTATGTTTCAGGCGTAGAAAGCTTTCCTCTTGCTGGAGGACTTACAATTAGTTTTCCAAGTAATTGCACGTATAACATGAGCAGTCTGGATTTGGTTGTAACATCCACGTATTTGTTGGGTCCAAAGTATGCAAAGTTTTGTTACAGTTTAAACGGAGAACAAAACGTTTCCATTCCTTTGACAGGAACTCAAGAACCCAGAGAAGGAACCAGAACCTA
>PIXS01000269.1 GCA_003096255.1 Candidatus Bathyarchaeum sp.
ACACCTTCCTAAACCAGTACCTGCTGTTCATCGTAGGCGGCGCAGGCGGCGGCGGTGGAATTGGTGCTTTTGTTTTCATCAAAAAACGACGAGAAGAATAAACCAGACCGCTTCAACAATCATGTTTGAAGACTAATAGAGGTACATTGTTGAAAACAACCTTTTTTTCTGTTTTCCCACAAGTTAATTATTTGTTATCCAAAACGTTTTGTGCAAGCGTTTTTATGCTATTTTAAACAGTATTGAATTTCGTCTGTGAATTCTTTAAATTATTATCGAACGCAAAAAAGAAACAATGTGTGTGCGTAATTCTCAATTTTAGGTGATGCATATTTTTAACTATACGTGTCGTAAAGGTTTATTATTGCCCGTTATTTCTCCTAAGGATTAACCTCAAAACTGTATATATGTACAACAGGAAAAACCTTCATGACACATCAACAATCACGCTATGTCGGTCCGGTTCTTATTCTCGTAATACTTGTCATGTTATTTCAACCTGCTTTTGTACAAGCTGATACCTCTTTGCCTTGGCTCAGTTTGAACGGTCAATGGATTGTAGACCCGAGTGGCAACCGAGTAGCAATGCGGGGAGCTGGATGCGATTTCACGGGGTATTCAAAACCATTTTTGTTGAACCAATATATTGAGCAAATAGCTGCTAGAGGCTATAACCATGTACGTTTAGCATTTAGTGTTCCTGGATGGTACACTCACCATGTTGAATATGAACCAGAGTTGATGGATTACGCGATTGATCTGTGCGAACAAAATGGATTATATGCCATTCTTACTTGCATGCACTGGTGGGCTGCCTCAGACGTTCAAGGTTGGGACGAGCCTTTACCTGACCACGAACAGGAATGGATTAACTGTTGGGTAGACATCGCAACCCGTTACAAGGACAGGTCCGCGGTTTTCGCCTATGAACTTTACAACGAACCCCTTGGTGAAGGATTAACACCCGACGGAAAAGATCAAGTACAATGCTATTTAGATGCGATGAATGCTATCCGTCAAGTGGACACACGGCACCCATTCATCGTTTATGACGACCATAATACTTACTACAAAGTCTTGGAAACTGAAGCTGGACTTTATCAAAGAACTTTCTGGACCCCTGAAACAGCACGATCTGATACTATTTATACGAGCCATGTCTGGTGGCTCGACGTAAAAACAGACATGCAAGGTACAGCATCTGATTTTGCATCTGCACAAAGACTTGCAGCAAACTTTCTTGGATCAATGCGATACTACAGTCAATGGATGGGTAACGTTCCTGTTTGGGCTGGAGAATTTGGAACATACTCTTATGATTATTCACATGCAAACTGGGAATACGTAAAAGAGGTCATAAGGCTCTCTGAAGATGCGGGAATAATGTGGACTGTTTGGCAGATGGATGCATTTAATCAATATGCACCAGACGCTCTTGAACATATAACCCCAACTCCATACACAAGCTCATATTATTCAGCAAGTATTCCTCGAGCTTTTAACCCTAAACCCTTTAACATTTTAGACCGTGTTGTAGACAAATCACAGTACATTTTTGATGTTGAAAGAAACCGATGGAGTCCCGTATGGATAGGACTAAACTCCGATGGTTTCTGGGTTGACCTTGAAGGTCCAATTACTGTAAGAGTTAAAGTCTGGGAAGGTACAAACCCGTATGGAACATTAATTTCTGACACTGTTGTTTCAATACCCGACGGTCAGGAAAGAAGATTTTCGGGAAGCACTTACACTAAAGTTTTTGCTGAATCAGTTGGCACATCTGGTGACCCAGATGATCCACCACCTGATGATCCAGATGAACCGGATGACCCTCCCCCAGATATTCCAGATGATCCAGGTACTACACCTCCTCCTATTGGTGGAGGCGGCGGAGGCGTTATAATACCAATACCTGATACAACAGCCCCAACATGGAGTAACATTGCTACAAGTTCAACTCATGCTGGAAAACCATCTGATTTCACAATAGACTTTGCAGACGGAAAAGGTCTTTCGCATTACATTTTTAGTGCGAATATAACTGGAACGTGGGTGAATGAAACAGCTGTTTCCTTAAGTGGAACTTCTAGTTCTGCTTCGGTAGTTAAGACCCTGTCCTCCAAGGTTGATCAAATTGTGGGATACATGTGGTACGTTAATGATACGTCTAACAATTGGGCGAACACCGAAATTCAGACTTTGGTCACCACAGACGTTGAGGCTCCAACGGTAGCTAATATTGATGTAAGTACAACTGTTGCAGGTGCCGCTTGCCAGTTTGTTTCGGAGTGGTCAGACCTAGAGCTTTCAGGATACATTTTTAGCACAAACCAGACTGGAACTTGGACTAACACAACATGGGTTAATCTTTGGGATGGCAATGCCACAACTGGTTGGGTTAACCAAACCCTCAACTTGCCTAACAACGTGGGTTTTGTAGTTGGATGGAGAGTCTACGTTAACGATACTTCAAACAACTGTGGCGATACTGGAATTCAGACTTTAACAGTTACAGACGTAAATTCTCCAATCTTAGTTGACATCGATGTTACCACACCAGCTGTTAGTACCGTCTGCCAAATTGTTACTGGGTGGTCCGATTTAGAACTGTCAGGATACATCTTTAGCACGAATTACACAGGAATATGGACAAACTCTACATTTACTGATCCATGGGAGGGTACTCCTGCTACTGGATTGACCAGCGATAGTTTCAATTTGCCTGGTACAGTGGGTGTTGTGGTTGGGTGGAGAGTCTACGTTAAGGATACCTCAGGCAACTGGGGAGACACAGGAATCCAAACCATAGTAACATTAGATGTTGATTCGCCAACATTCTCCGAGATTACTTCCAGCAAAACCGTGGCAAATGATGAAGCAACCTTTAATGTGGGAATCAGCGACAATGTGGGTTTATCCCATTACATTTTTTCGTGGAACAACACCGGAACCTGGACCAATCAAACAGCAACCGCTTGTACCTCCAATCTTTGCCGATTTACAGGCACTCTGAACAGCACTGTAGGAGTTGTGATAAGTGTTAAGGTCTACGCAAATGACACATCAAACAACTGGGCAGTATCAGACCAGTACAACTTTGTTCTAACCGGTCACACACTAACCCTACAAGCTAAAGACATGGATGGCACAATCCTTCCCCGAGAAGTAACATATGCTATTACATTCCCTAACGCAACAACAACAGAGTTCACAAGCAACACAGAAGGATTAACAACCATAACAACTTGTAACGGAAACCACGAAATAGTAACCAAATGGGGCGACCACGTAGTAAACATCAATGAAACCATCTTGGTTACAAAAGAAACAACATCAAACATTGACACATCGATTGCCCGATTGAATGCCTATGATGGAAACTACTATCTGCTGATGAGCCTGAACGAAACTATCCTTTCCTGTCCACCGACAAGCAATGAAGATACCCTTTTGCTTCTAGATGTGGATGTTGATGGTGAGGTTGACTTTAAGCTGGATAACACAAACTGGAGCATAACCTGCGAACCAGAGACCTTCAGTATAAACGCAAAACAGTACGAAACCGGAGATAATGACTGGAACTTTAGTGACAACATCTTTTCTTTCACTGGCACCGATTCTGAAATCCGTGAAATAAGCGTAACATGGAACTCGGATGGATTACAAACAGGAGACGACTACCCGCCCGACTTAAACGACACAACAAACAACGGTGGATACAAAATTCCTTTAGAACTAAGTTTAGTTAACTCTATCATAGCCATAGTCATCCTAGCGTATAGTGATTTTTATCGCAAACGAAAAACAGCCTAAAACACTAAACATATTTGAAGACTAATAGCAGAACATTGTTGAAAACTACCTTTTTTCGTTTTTTCCAAATAATAACCTTAACTATTATCTAGATTCTCAAAAACGGTAAGGGATGAGAGAGCACACGCAAAAGGTGAATTGGCGTGTGGGTGGGAACGCTAATCTTCAACCTTGATAGGATTTGCGTGTGCTCACTTTAGACTCTGAATATGAAGAATAAATAATTTCTGTATCATACCTTCATATTCTGGGTTCTAGCACCTGAAAAGAAGCCCGCTTTGAATGTTTTTTGTTGGCGCAGAACTTGTCTGGTTTTGCATGTATTTATTGTGTGCAGAAGAGTTAAAAGTCGTCCAGAGAAGAGCTTGATTATTAAACGTGTAATATGTTTGGGTGTTTCAAACATTTGTGTTGAGGTAATACGACATGAACCGGCAATATCTTTCCAAAAAAGACGTTGATCACATCGCGTTGCTTGCTCATATTGAAGTTTCTGATGAAGAAAAGGAACTTTTCACTGAACAGTTCAACGGGATTCTTGAATACTTCAAAAAAATTGACGAAATAGACACAGAAGGTGTTGAGCCAACATACCATGTTTTAGACCTCATAAATGTGTCAAGAAAAGACGAAGTAGAACCTTCGTTGCCAACAGAAGAGGCATTGAAAAACGCTCCTAAAAAGGAAAACAAGTTCCTCAAAGCTCCGCGAATCGTATAGGAAGCCCTGTCTATGTCAAAATTGTATGAGTTAACCGCACATCAGACCATCCAAAAAGTACGCAGTGGAGAAGTCACCGCCCAAGAATGCGTAGAATCAGTTTTTGAGCGCATTCACAAATTTGAGGATAAAGTCAACTCCTTTGTCACACTAGTTGAAGAACAGGCAATCAAAAAAAGCAAAGAAGTTGACCAAAAAATCGCCCAAGGAAAACCTGTAGGAAAACTTGCAGGCGTTGCAATCGCAGTAAAAGACGCCATCTGCACAAAAAACATTACAACAACATGTTCTTCTAGAATGCTAGAAAACTTTGTTCCCCCCTACGACGCAGAAGTCGTAGACCGAATCAAAAAAGCAGACGGCGTAATCATCGGCAAAACAAACATGGACGAATTCGCCATGGGCTCCTCCACCGAAACCAGCTACTTTGGACCAACAAAAAACCCGTGGGACCTGTCCACCGTTCCCGGAGGCTCATCAGGAGGAAGCGCAGCAT
>PIXS01000270.1 GCA_003096255.1 Candidatus Bathyarchaeum sp.
AATATTTAACACATATGAAATCCAAATAGGAATTTCATATCGACTTTACTTCAACATGGGAGATGCAAAAAGAAGGATATATTTTTTGTTATTTGTTGTTTTTCCTCTTTTTGTTGTTAAAGAATGTTATTTTATTCTCAAGTTGGGTGTTTTTTGTTGTTTTGTTCTGTTCGTCTTTTTGTCTCTTTATGCTTCGATGTCTAACTGTTTTGAGTTGCTCACGATTTCAAAGACGAGGGGGGCAGTTCGTGTTCTTATTTCTAATTCAATTCCGAGCAAACTTTCGAGGAATCCGCCTAAAAATTCGCTGTTGCTTATTAGAGGTGTTCTGATTATTACGAATTTGTCTTTAAGATAAAAGTCCCCAAAGCCTTGAACTCGTAGTCTTTTTAGGACTTCAGGCCATCTTTCTTTTTCTGCGGTTTCTATGTCTATGCTGGCTTCAAGAGAAACTTTAGCCATTTCTCCCATTTCTCGTCCAGCTTCTTTCCATTTGCTTTCGGGGATGTATTTTAGAAGTATGTCAATGAATTCACCGTTTAAGAATGCTACTCTGCTGATTCCGATGTAGTATTCTCCGGGGAATTTCCAATCATAAATTCTCATGCTTCGGTAAACGTCAAGCATTTTCGAAATCAGTGGTTTTATTCCTGGTTCTCTTCCTTGATTTATGAGATGGTCTATATACTCCCTTTCATCCTCATCTAAAATGATTGTAGTTCTTTTAACTGCACGGTCCTTTGGGGCCACTTTCTTCCCTCAACGCTATTTCAATATGCTCAGAAGCATATATTATATGTTTCGTATTCCGAATCGTAATTTGATATATAACAACTTTTTTCCTGTAATTCTGAATATGGATAATTCAGCTTTAAGTTAGATACTGAAAATGGAAATGGATGATGAGTTCATAAACGTTATTTATTAAAATTGGACACAGAGTGCATTAAATCAAAATGGAAGATGGTATCAAATATGCAACCTCCTCTGATGTATAAACTTGACTTGGGTGAACTTCAAGGAGAAGGAGACTTTCCATGTCCATGTTGTGGGACAATTATTTCTCCTGAAGATGAAACTGAGGATGTTTACGTAATACTCGACACCAAAGTAAGCGGTGACGAGTTGGAAGAATTGGAAATTCAGTGTAACAAATGTAGCAGCAAAATCCGTTTGGTAGGCTTTAATCTTCGGTAAACGGATGTTTTACAGAATTTTCTGTTGTGCTGCTCATTTTTTCAACGTATTATTTTATGTTCTAGGTTTTTGTTTTACCAGAAAAACGGGATGTATTCTCTTAATTCAAACTTAACTCCCAGGCTGTCAGCTAATTCTTTGACTTTTGTGATATTAACTTCGGGAACTGTCACGGCTGTTGCTTCCGTTTCTATGTCTGCTTTTTTTGCTCGTTTTATGAACTCTATGACACTTTCATAGGCGTCTTCGTTTTCGGGTTTGCAGATTTCGTTATATGTTTCTTTGTTGGAAGCGTTCAGGCTTACGCTTAGTTTGTCTACTCCTGCTTTTTTTAGTTCCTTGATCACATCTACTCCTTTGTTCAGTAAGTAACCCTGTCCATTGGTGTCTACCCTGACAGTTTTCCCATGCTGCTTTTTTATGTGTCTAGTTAATTCCAAAACGGTGTCTAGTCTTTCTAGAGGTTCGCCAAAGCCACAAAAAACAACTTCTTTCCAGTTTTTTCTGTTTATTATTTTCTGAAGTTCTGTAATTACTTCTTCTGCGGTCGGCTCGTTTTCCAGTTTCAAGTTAAATTCTTGGATTCCGTTTTTGTGTTTTCGAAAACAAAAATAACAGCTGTTAGAGCACCTGTTGGTTATGTTCAGATAAATGCTGTTGCCAAGCCAATAAACGATGCTTGGATTTGTGTTGCCTTTGTGCATTTACTCTAGGTATTGGTTATCTTCTTCTTGTGTTTTTTCCTCTTCTTGGTTGGTGTCCTCTTCCATGATGAAAACGTCTTGTGGAAAGTCGTTTGTTTCCATTTTGAGGTTCATTAGTTCGTCTTTTTTGCGTTTGCCTCTGACGTCAAACCAAACCATCAGCAAATATGGAAGGGACATGTATGCTATTGCTATTACTGGGTTTTGGAACAAGAATGCCAACCCTAAAATTTGATCTAGAGGTCCTTGACCAATGTCTGATACTGCGCCTTGTACGACGTTTGCGAGGACGGCTAATGTTAGGCACACTCCGAACTGTACAAGTACGCCTCTTTGTTTTCCTAGCAGTAATGAGGGAATGAATGACGATAGTAGAAAAATCCATGCGAAAGAGTGGATGAAAACTATTAGGTCTATTCTGGCAAACATCCACTCGCCTACTACTGGTAGAACGGAGTTTATGGCGTATGTTACTGTTGTTACTGTTGTTTCGGTAAACAGCTGGTAACTTGTCATTAGTGTCCATGCTACCGAAATGTAGACTGGTGTGAGTAGTGTTGCTTTTCCCAAGCCAGTTTCCCTGTTACAATATTTAGTATATGAAGTCTTAAGCCTTGTGGTATTCCAATATGTCGCAGAAACTAGTAGCTAAGATAACAAAAAAATAAAAAATGCGGGACTGGAATACGTTGGCAACCAGCATCGATTGTTTGCTGAACCTCCTAGAAACCCCTAGAGGAATTTGCAACTTTTCTGCCTTTTGGGGCGCTGCCAGTTGTCCTGTTTACGTAGAGTAAGCTAAAAGGTTGTTTTTACTTACTTTTTCAAGGTGATTTCGATTGTGGAAATCATTCTTGAGTTGTTTTCCCCTTCTCTTGGTGGCATCTCTTCTGTGCCGATGTTGATTTTGTCTACTTTCATTTCTTTTACGAATCTGCGTCTTGCGATTTCGACTGCGTCAACTGCTGTTGTTATGGCTTGTCCTCGTGCTTTCACGGTCACTTCTTTAGTTTCGTTTCCGCTGAAAGCAGTTACGATGCCTAGCACATAGTTCATGGGGGGTTTTCTACCTACGTATATTATGTTTGAGTCGCTAGTTTTTTTGCTCATTTTGCGATTCTCCGTAGTTTGTGATGTTAATGTTGGCTGGACTAGCTTTTAAATCCTTCCTATAAAAATAAAACTTGGCTGTTTGATGTGGTTAGACTTTCAGGTAGCCTTTTTTACGTAGCCAGTCTGCCTGATTTCGTTTGTATCGCCAGATTATGTCTCCGCGTTCTTCTGTTTGGAAGTCCCAAGGTGATACCAGTACGATGTCGCCTACGCGTATCCACATTCTTCTTTTCAGGTTACCCCGTATTCTGCAGAGGCGTTCAAATCCATCTTGACAACTTACCATAACGCGGTCAAAACCAAGCATTTTTGTGGCTATGCCTAGGACGTCACTTTCGGCTGGGATTTTTATTGCGTTGTAGTCTTCGCGTTTTACTTTTCGTTTGCCCACGTTTTCACCTCTGCTTCCTTTCATAAAAGCTTGTATAACTTAAATACGTTGATGTTCTTTTCAACACTCTCGGGCAACCTTAAGTATTTTGCCTTTTTAGTTTAATAACAAAACTAGGTTTTTCTCACAAGAAAACCGAGTAAACCAGAACTGCTGCCCCAACAACGGCGCAGTAATACGCGAAAACATGAAACTTTTCCCTCATAATCACTCGTTCAAGAAGCTTCAGGGACAAATAGCCAACAATCATGGAAACAACTGTCCCTGCAATTATTGGTGCTAGTTCAAGGTTTGCGGCGGCTACGTCCTTTAGTTCAAACACTGTGGCGCCAAGTATGGCAGGTGCAGAAAGCAAAAATGAGAACCTAAACGCGGTTTGTTTGTCGATTTTCCTTAAAAGCCCACTGGAAACTGTTAGTCCGCTTCTGGAAACCCCTGGAATTATGGCTACGGCCTGAGCCAAGCCTACGAGTATAGAGTCAACGAGTCCGATTTTTTTGTTGCCTAACCGCTTTTCAGAAATCAATAACACTCCAGCAGTGAACAGCAATGCTATGCCTACGGCGGTGAGGCTGGAAAACAGCTGCTCGATAGTGTCTCGGAGCAGGACGCCTACTAGGACTATGGGAACGCTGCCTACCGCTATGAAGCCTGCTAGTTTGCCATTTTCGCTTTTGAAGTCGCCTTTGGCTAGGGCTTTTAGGATGTCTAGAACTGTTTTTCTGAACACAAACAAAACAACAACCAAGGTGCCGACGTGGAGCATGAGGTCAAAAACAAGGGGCGGGTTTAAGCCCAAAAACTGTTGAGCAATCACCAGATGGCCAGAACTAGAAACCGGAAGCCACTCTGTTAATCCCTGAATTATGGCAAGAATCAACGCTTCAATAATTGTTACCATTTGTAGCCTTCCGTCCTTGTGTTTGTGTATGTTGTATTGGGAACTAGCATGTTTTAAGTATTAAACTCCCTCGGAGAACCCTTATTTTTCAAACAAAAATTCTCCAGTGTACTAACTGTGTGAATAAATTCTAGAAAAGTGTGCTGTGAGAAAAAATTTAGAAAAAAGGTAGTTTTCAACAATCTACTGCTATTTGAATACTAATAGACTACAAATATGCGACACAGAAGTGTGAAAGTAAAGTGAACACCCCGTGACCTTATTGTAGTGCTTTCGAGTTCAAGATTCGACGCTACCTGCTTGCGTGAACTGGTGGAATTCTGTTGTTCCATGGCATTTGTTGTTCGAGCCAGCTTGCTGTGCGGATTAGGGTGTTTTCTTCTCCGAATCTTGCAGTGAATTGTACGCCTATTGGCAGACCTGACTTACTTTGTCCTAGAGGTAAAGTGATAGCTGGTTGCCCTGTTACGTTAGGTGGGGTGGTGGGTAGTCGGGTTTCGTCGCACATGCGCATGTAGCCTACGTAGTCGACGTCTGTGCGGGTTTTTGCGTATTTGCCAAGGGGCTCGGGCAACTGCAGTAACGTGGGAGTTATCAGCAGGTCGTGTTTTTCGAAGAATTTGCCAAAGGTCCTGCGGATTTTGTTTAAGACAAACTCGGTCATCATCATGTCTGCTCCATTAAGGCTTTTGGAGTATTCGTAAAAGGACAAAAACACTGGCTCTAGGGTCTCTTCGTTGATGGGTCTTCTTAGTATGGCTGCCATCATGTCAATTCCTGCGTAGGTGCCAAAGGCCCAAGCCTTGCAAGTGGCCTGAAGGTATTCTTCGTAATCAAAAACAGGGCTAGCCTCAACAACTTCATGACCTGCGTTCTCACACTCAGAAACTATCTGTTCCACGCAGCGGATTACTTCTGGGTTCACAGAAACGTTGGGCTGCAAAGAGTCCGCAGTCCAGGCTATTCTCAGTTTTTCTGTTGGTTTGTTAATTTCTTCTATGTATGGTCGGCTGGGCTGGGTTATGATAAAGGGGTCGCCGAGTATGGGTTTTGACACTGCGTCCAGCATCAGGGCAGTGTCTCTGACTGTTCGGCTTATGACGAATTCTTGGAGCATTCCTGGCCATATTTCTCCAAAATCTGGACCCATAGACACTCGTCCTCGTGACGGTTTTAGTCCAACTAAGCCGCAGGCGCTTGCTGGTATTCGGATTGAGCCTCCGTTGTCGCTTCCGTGGGCCATTGGTACGATTCCTGCTGCTACGCTGGCTGCTGACCCTCCGCTGGAGCCGCCTGCCATGAGTTCGAGGTTCCACGGGTTGCGGGTTTCGCCTAGCATTACGGACTCGGTTGAGATTCCTAAAGCAAATTCTGGTGTTGTGGTGCGGCCTAGTAAAGTTAAGCCTGCTTTTTTGAAGAGTTGGGTTAAAAAGGAGTCATGTTGGGCAACGTTTCCCTTCATTAGCTTGGATGCGCTTTCTTGGAGTCGTCCTTGTTCGGCGGCTCCTATGTCTTTCATCAGAAACGGAACCCCACAGAAGGGGCCACTGTGGACTATGTTTTCTTCCATTTCTTCAACACGGTCAGAGTAGACTTCTATAACCGCGTTGATTTTCGGGTTAACTTTGTTTACTGCTTTCACAAAAAGGTGGGCTAGCTCTTTGGGTGTTACTTCCTTTTTTCTTACTGCTTCTGCTAAAGCAACACCATCACAGTTAGTGTAATCAACCAAGTCCATCTGAAGTTCCCTCTTTTCTGTTTGAAATATTTAGCTTGCTCCTTTAAGCGTTGCTGCCGATAAATTTTAGTGGTGTCTTTTTGGAGTTAGGCTTTTGTTAGTGTTTTTGTATGCATGCTGGATTCTGTGTTGAATATTTTTTTCTGGTTTTGAAAAACTTTATTTGAACCCGAATACTTGAGCAAATCTGAGGAATATGTCATGAGCAGTTTTCCATGTGATAATACGGCTTGTGCGTATCACAAGAACGGTTTGTGTCTTCAAAAAAGCCCTGAAAAGTACGGCAATTCATGCCTAGATTTCGAGGATAATGCAGGTTCTTTCAGGTTGAAAGTTACTTTCAAGAAAGGAACCCTCAGCATCAGAGAAGAATAACCTTTGCCTCACCAGCAATTTCTGAAAAAAGTTGGTTTTCAACAGTTTTTTGCTATTAGTCTTCGGATGGGCTGTTGTTGCGTTTCATGTTCGTGGGAAGATAAGATGGGTTAAGGTTGTTTGGTAACACTGTTTTTCGTAATAGTAATAAATATCCGTTTGTTTTGTTGGGGTAAAGATGGAAAAGGAGATGTTGAAACTTGACTGTTCCTGAATTTTCTAATACTGAATCGCGGGTTGGATTTTTTTTGGACAAGGCGGATGAAGGTGTTTCAAAGGCTTTCAAACGTTTGCACTGGGAAATACTGAAGAATGGGCATCTTACAAAAAAAGAGAAGCTCGTCATTGCTGTGGCTTCGGCTGTTGCTGCAAAATGTGAAATTTGTGTTAAAGCCTTGACAGCAGAGGCTCTTAAGAATGGGGCAACTATTGAGGAGTTGACTGAGGCGGTGTCGGTGGCGTCGTTGGTTTGTGCTGGTTCGGGTTTTAACTTTTCTGCCCTGATTTTTGATTGTGTAAAGGAGAATGAAAAAAATGAGTAAGACATCAACCTG
>PIXS01000271.1 GCA_003096255.1 Candidatus Bathyarchaeum sp.
CATGTTTTTAGGTGCACTTCAAAGCGCTTTAATGGTTTGTCGCTGTTGCACAGCCCGGTAGTGCAACTAACTGTTAATCAGCAGGTCAAAGGTTCGAGTCCTTCCAGCGGCGCCAACTCTTCACTCTTAACATCTTTAGCACAGTTCACCTTGTAATTGATCTTGTCCTTATCACGGGTCACAGTTATCTCTACAATTACGTTATCTTTCATTCAAATGCCCACGAAGCTTAATTTAGCGAATTTTAAATTTAAATTTTAAGTTCCCGCTTGTTGTCTAAAGTGATACATTGCTAGCGTCTGGAAGACTCCATAAATGCGCATAGAATATCTGAGCGAATCTATGGCATCTGCTACTTGCATCCAAATCTCAAAGAAGTCCTCAAACGTCATGTCCACTGGGCTCTCATATGTGATTTTGTCGTCTCTATCTTTGTTAACGAAGTGAACCCTGTCAAGTATAGGGTCGTACTGGTTTTGGGCGTGTGCTATTGCGTTTCGGATATGGTTTTTTTCAGGCCAGTTTTCTAAAAATACCGGTATGTTCACCTTTGCTTTTTGTAGGTTACTGCAAATATCCATGACTGTTTGTGTCTCATTAGCTTCTGTAATGCAATCATCCATTTTTTGCATCAGAAAATACATTATTTTGGCAGCCGAAGAAAAGCTGCCCTCGATTGATTTTTCATAAATAATGCAGGCATCTCTAAACATTTCTTGGCTCTCTTCAGGTGTTCTATTGTTCTTACTTAGGAGTGCTGCGAGAGATTTGTTCAGCGCATTAATGTAGTCATCTTGTGCGTTCATCTTCTTTATGAGGTTGATTAAAAACTCTGGAGGAGGCAGCTGCTCTTTGTCCATAGCCATCAAGCCGCCAAAGACGATAAGCTGGGTTTGTGGGACACATTTTTTTCTGTATTCCGCTCCAAACGGAGAGAGTGCTTCAAACTCGGAACTAAATGTATTGCCTATTTTGAGTACCTCGCCCAAAATAGTCGTCACATCACGTATTTTTTTCTGCTCGACTCGTATAGCTAATTCGTTAGTCTGAGAAGCCGTTTTTTCATATCCTTGTTGTTCAAAGAAATTGGCTTCATCAAATATTTTACAGATTACTTCATCCAAACTTGTTTTTCCCCGTTCGGTTAATTTGGATTGTTATATGCCTTATATGTCTAAGTTTTGAACAAATCTAGTTTATTTATTACCCATGTTAGTTTGGCAGGCGTTTTTTATAACAAAGTGTTCTAATCGTTCGATTTATAGTTCTTTGGAGATTTAACGATTAAATCGTAAAATTATAGTTGTGACTTCGCGAGCCTCAGCAAACCTTTCATCTATGATAATTAAGAATTATGTTAGAATTCTTAGGGATAATTATGAGAAAATACCTTGCTTCTTTGGAATAATGGTTATTTAAAATTATACCAAAAAAATATGGATAATTATTTGGTTTTAACTTTTCTAAGGTCATTAGCTTCGATTATTAGACTCTATTTAGTATTTTTGATTTCTAAAATTAAAAAGCAATTGACGTTTTTTACGTTTATTTCCCATTGTAATGATTGGACTATTTGTAACTCACACCCATACTTTTCATAAAAGCTAACACAGTTTCATACTGATCTAGATACAATTTACCTTTCTCAGTGAGTTTAAGGGATGTCGCGTCTTCAATTAAACCTAATTCAGCTAGATCGGTTATGTATTTTTTGAGCCGAATAAAGGGGACATTACTCTTTGAAATTATTTTTGTGATAGCTATTTTTTCTTTGCCTGCCTCAGATTGCAGTACCAACAGAAGATCCCCGTAAATTTTCATTTTATCTCTTCTTTGGATCTTCTTCATCTTTCACTCGCCCTTTTTTGGTACAAAAAAAAATCTTGTATGTGACTGCTAAAAGAACCCCTAAGCTCATTAAGCGGAATATCAAAGTACTCCAAAACGCAAAATAGGAAAAATCAGCAGCCCAAACTATGCTTGAATATTGGCTTAATGCAAGCAAACCATAAGCAACGAGCACCCATTTGGCATATGGATCCTGCGCAATTGTTTTTTCCCTAAGGCAGTGAACAAAGATGTATGCAATACAAATTAAACTCAGTATCCGAACAAAAAAATTCAAAATCTGATAACTACTCTGCGGCAACTGCGGAGCAACAAAAGTTACAAGAACCGCCGTTGACAAAATGACAAATAATCCGCTAAATACAATGTTCCAGATGCATCGTGAATTTTTAGAGGGTTTTTTTGAGAAATAATAGGCTACTGCAAGAAACACAAACGAAAAAGCTCTGAAAATAAGCTCAAACCGCCATATCAGCTCAAAACTGGCAAGTTCCGTGTATGTTATAGCCGAAATAGCATAGGAAGCACCCAGAAAACCGAATCCCAGCGGCAAACCGATGTAGCGTCCTTCGCCAGTTACCTGGTATGGTTTTATCATGAATTTGACAAGAATAAAGCAAGCTACTGCTGATATGGTCTCTATTGATACCCGCGGGATTATATAGTATGGTATTACATCAATTATTTCAGACATCTGGTTTCCTTTGCAGTTACTTTACCTTTGTCATATTTGGGGTTTTCATCTTTTACTGGATTTTATTCTTGTGAACGATAGGTTCATGGCTTTTAATAGCATTCACACAGCATTTTTATTACTTATAAAACACTAGGAGTAAGAAAAAAGTGAATTGTAAAACTCGAGTTACAGTAGCTTTAGTACTTTCTCTAATAATAGCAATGTCAACCACAATTTTCTCAATACCCGTCACAGACGCAGCCGACGCAGTCGAAATCCCCACCTACCTATTCATAAGAGCCGAACCAAGCCCCGTTGGAGTCGGTCAAACAATATACATCAACCTATTCCTCAGCAAACCCACCGTTACTTCTGGCATGGGCAGCACAGGCGACCTCTACACTGGGTTAACAATAGAAATCGTAGACCCAGACGGACAAAAAACAACAATGGGCCCATACACCGCTGACGCCACAGGGGGCGTAGGCGGACTATCATTTACACCAACAAAAGTAGGCAACTACACCTTCCAAGGCTTCTACCCCGGACAAACCCTCACTCAGAGTGCATCATCAATCTTCGGACCCGGAAGAGACTACTCACACGTCACCGAAGCACCTTCAGAAAGCACTATAGACACCGTAACAG
>PIXS01000272.1 GCA_003096255.1 Candidatus Bathyarchaeum sp.
GCCAAACTAAGCCTGAAAATCTTCGACGACATTGTCCTAAAGAATGCTGACTACGTTAAACTGATCACAAGTGACCCCTACAACCTGCCCACATACTACATGGGCACAGTTGACGAAAACAACAAAGTAAACTTCTACGATGGAAAAGTTCGTGTTGTTGACCCACAAGGAAACGAATTCGTCAAATTTGGTCCAGAAGAATACTTGGACATCATCGAAGAGCATGTTGAACCTTGGACTTACGTTAAAATGCCCTACCTCAAGAAGATTGGCTGGAAGGGTCTCACTGCAGGACCAGACAGCGGAATCTACAGAGTTGGTCCACTTGGAAGACTCAACGCATCTGAGGGTATGGCAACTCCAGTAGCCCAAGCAGAATATGAACGGATGTATAAGACTCTTGGCGGAAAACCTGTTCACGCAACTTTGGCTTTCCACTGGGCAAGACTAATCGAGTTGATGTATGCAACTGAACGCGGTCTAGAACTAGTCAAAGACCCTGAAATAACCAGCAAAGACATCCGAAACAAGCCTGGAAAACCAGGAGAAGGCGTCGGAATAGTTGAAGCTGCAAGAGGCACTCTAATACACCACTACCAGCTGGATGAAAACGCTCTAGCAAAGAAAGTTAACCTAGTTGTCGCAACAACCCACAACGCACCAGGCATCTGCATGTCCATAAAAAATGCCGCACAAGGCATAATCAAGGACGGCAATGTCAACGATGGCTTGCTGAACATGGTTGAGATGGCCTTCAGGGCATACGACCCCTGCTGGGCTTGTGCTACACACTTTGCTATCGGCGAGATGCCCTTAGAGGTTAATGTCTTAGATAGCGACAAGAAACTAGTCAAGACCATCAGAAGATGAGCGTATGCAACATGGAGCAACCTAAAGTCGGAGTGTTCCTTTCTGACTGCGGAAAACAGCTCTCTGAAATCCTAGACTTTGACGCTCTTATCGATTTCGTTAAGGGCGTCCCCAACGTTTCTCTTATTGCCAGAGGTAGCGAGTTCTGGCGAGGCAAAGGATTACAGACAATCGTAGACGCTGTGAAAAGCGGAAAAATCAACCGCGTCGTTGTCGCTGAAAGCATCACAAAAATTAGTGACGTGAACATCGCTCAGGCAGTTGAAGACGCAGGTCTCAATTCTTACTTGGTTGAAGTGCTTGATCTCAAAGACCACTGTGCATGGCCACACAGGAATGCACCAAAAGAAGCCACTGAAAAAGCCAAAGCAATGCTTCTGTCAGCCATTGAGCGGGCAAAACTTCTTGAACCAATCGAGAAGCTAGAGTTTCCCGCCCTCAAATCCGCTCTCGTTATCGGCGGAGGCATCGGCGGAATGCAAACTGCTGTGGACTTGGCTGATTTAGGCTTTGAAGTGAACCTGATTGAGAAGGCAGCGTTTCTTGGAGGTTTGGCTGCTCGCGCTGGAAGATTCTTTCCAACAGACGACTGTGCCATCTGTATTCAGCCCCCATCCTGTGACGTGAAGACTATTACTCACACTTCCCGAAAGTGTGTGTACCGTTCTGGTTTAAGCGAAGTTCCTAACCTGAATATATTGACGAACGCGCAGGTTGTGGCTGTTGATGGAGTTCCTGGAAACTACAAGGTTACTGTCGAAAAGAAGCCCCGTTATGTTGACGTAGATAAATGTGTAGCCTGCGACAAATGTGTCTCTGTTTGCCCTGTTGAAACTCCTGATGAATACAATGCAAACCTGAAGAACCGAAAGGCAATCTACATTAACGTTCCTGCTGTGCACCCACAAATTTATGCCATTGACGAGGACGCCTGCAAATTCAATGAATGTGCCAAATGTGTTTCTGCTTGTCCAACAAATGCAATCGATTTGGATCAGAAACCTGAGCAGGTGACCTTTAATGTGGGCAGCATAGTTGTTGCAACAGGCTTCAAAGAGTTTGATTCAAGTGCAATAAAGGAATACCATTATGATGACTATCCTGACGTTGTCACTAACCTTGAATTGGCTAGGATGATTGATGGTTTTGGTCCAACAGGCGGCGAAATTGTTCGTCCTTCAGATGGCAAGCCCGCTAAGAAGATAGTTTTTGTTCAATGTGCTGGTTCACGTGATAGACGCTACAACCCGTACTGTTCAGGCATCTGCTGTATGATTTCGCTGAAGAACGCGTCTTTGGTTAAGGAAGCTAATCCTGACGCTGAAGTTTCAATCTGCTACATTGACATAAGAACCACTGGAAGAGAACACGAATACTACTATGAACGCGCCAGAGATATGGGAATCAAATTCGTTAAGGGACGACCCACAGAAATCTATGCTGACGAAGAGAAAGGCAAACTGATTGTCGACGTTGAGGATGCTCTTCTCAAACGTTTCCTCGATCTGGAAGCTGACTTGGTTGTTTTGGCTACCTCTATGGTGCCTGCTGAAGGAACCGCAGAACTTGCCGAAATGTTAGACATTGACTTGGAGGCAGACGGCTTCTTCAAAGAATACAACGCCAAACTGCGACCAACCGAAACTAAGCAGAAAGGAATTTTCCTATGTGGAGGAGCAACATTTCCCAAGGATGCACCCACCGCTTCATTGCATGCTCATTCAGCGGCTCTGAAAGCTGCAAAATTCTTGAACAGCGGCAAAATCGTTAAGGACCTACGAACTGCATTCGTTAATGACGAGTATTGTGGTGACTGTGAGGTCTGTCCAGTAATGTGTCCATTTGGCGCCATTACTTTGGAGCCCACAACTGATGACCACTTTGTTGCCCGTGTTAACGACCTTCTCTGTGAGGGATGTGGTGTTTGTGTTGGAACTTGTCCACTGAATGCTATCGAACTTAGGAACTCTAAATCAGATCAGTTGAAAGCACAGATGAATGCTCTGCTGTCCGTTAATGGAACATCAAAGCCATTGGTTCTCGCTATCTGCTGCCAAGAATGTGGGCACACAGCTGTCGATTCTTCTGGTATGGCTAAAATGGAGTATCCTGCTAACGTGCGAATTATCAAAGTTCCATGTGCTGGCATTGTGCGAGTTAACCAGATTCTTGATGCCTTCAAAGCTGGCGCCCAAGGCGTTATGCTTGTTGGATGCAAGACTGACGGCTGCCACTATGAGGTTGGCAGTGAACAGGCAGAAAAGAAGGCTGACTCTGCTAAAGTGCTGCTGAAGGAATACGGAATAGAACCTGAACGACTGGAAATGCTCAAGATGGTTTACATCGAAGGCGCCCAGTTCGCAGAAGCCGCCACAAAGATGACCGAACGCATAACCAAGCTCGGACAACTAAAACTATTGGGAGATTCCTAAAGGAGACGAATTGAATTGCCACATCATAACACCCAAAAAGCTGAAGACATGTCATTCTCTGAAGAGGTTACCTGCCGTCATGGCGGAGAAACCTTAACTGCCTGTTACCAGTGTGGAACCTGTGCCAGCAGCTGTCCAGTAGCTCGACTAGATTCAAGGTTTAATCCCCGCGAAGTCCTTAAGCTTGCTCTCTTAGGAGAGAAAGACGAAGTCCTCTCTGGAGACGCCATATGGCTGTGTACTTCCTGCTTCAACTGCCAAGAAAGGTGCCCCCAAAACGTTGAGATTGCCGAATTAATGTTCGCTATGAGAAACATCGCCATAGAAGCAGGCAACTCCCCGAACATTTACGCAGATTTTGGTGGAGCTCTAATTGCTGATGGGCGAATTGTTGCGATTTCCAAATTCGTGGAAAAGAAACGTGAAGAGTTCGGTTTGCCCCCTCTTAAACCCGTGGGCGTAGAGGACTTGAACAAAATTCTTGAGGCAACAGGCTTTACTAAACCAGAAAAGAAGGAGGCAGCAAAATGAAAAGCTATGCCATATTCCTAGGATGCACCATACCCGCACGCCAACCAAACTACGAACTTTCAGCACGAAAAACTCTGGAGAAGCTAGGCGTCGAACTAGTGGACTTAGACAACTTCACCTGCTGTTGCCCAGCACCAATTCAATCAATTAACTTGGAAAGCAGCCAAGCCGTAGCCGCTTACAACATCTGTCTGGCTGAAGAAGCTGGATTAGACATTGTTGCCTTGTGTAACGGATGCTTCGAATCTCTTGCAATGGCTAACGCAGCTCTCAAAAACGACAAGAAACTGAAGGCACACGTCAACGAAGTTCTAGCCAAAGTAGGCAAAGAATTCAAAGGCACAATCGAAGTGAAACATTTCCTTCAAGTCTTAATGGACGACATCGGCCTAGAAGCAATCAAAGAAAAAGTGACCAAACCACTAAGCAGCCTAAAAGTAGCACCATTCTACGGTTGCCACTCCCTCAGACCCAGCAAACTGCTACAACTAGATGACCCTGAACGACCACAAATCTTCGAGAACCTGCTAGAAGCTCTGGGCGCAGAACCCCTAGAGTACAGAAACAAGCTGAAGTGCTGTGGAGGTCTGCTGAAAGGCATCTCTGACGAAACCGCACTTGAACTTGCTAGAGAAAAACTCGCAAATACAAGCAAGGCAGGCGCTGACTGCATCAGCACTTTGTGTCCGTTCTGTTTCGTCGCCTTGGATATTGGGCAGATTCAAGTGAAAGCCAAGTTCCAAGAGGTCTATGACCTGCCGATTCTTCACTACTCGGAACTTTTGGCTTTGGCTCTGGGTGTTGCCCCTGAGGAGCTGGCTCTTAGAAGCCACAAAATCAAGGCCGACAAGGTTCTTGAGAAAATCGCATAACCAACTTTGTGTCTTTGCGGGTTTTTTGTTCCCGCCCTTGTTTCTTTTTTCTTATTGTTAACGACTGCAATAAAGTTAATATTATGTAATTCGGTAATCTTCCCAGCCTAAATTAGGTGAACGAAAATGGTGAATGCAGCAATAAATGGATTTGGAAGAATAGGGAGGCTCCTATACAGGGCAGCCCTTGAAGAAGGTGCAGACATAAACTTTGTAGCAGTCAACGACTTGACCGATGCAAAAACTTTAGCACACCTTTTGAAAAACGACACAACCCATGGGAAATTCCCATTCGATGTAAAAGCTCAAGGTTCATCTTTAATAGTTGACGGAAAAGAGCTCAAAATTCTGGCAGAACCCAACCCCGAAAAACTACCTTGGAAAGACATGGATGTTTACGTTGCGATTGAATCAACAGGAAGATTCAGATCAAGAGATGCCGCTAGCAAACACTTAACCGCTGGGGCAAAGAAGGTTCTTGTTTCCGCTCCGATGAGTCCAGCAACCAGCGCTGACCTGACCGTTGTTTATGGCGTAAATGACAACCTGTATAATCCTAATGAACATAGTATAATATCCTTGGCTTCATGTACTACTAATTGTTTGGCTCCAGTCGCCAAAGTTCTCAATGAGAATTTCGGAATTGAGAAGGGTCTAATGACTACAGTTCATGCAGTAACTAACGATCAGAGACTTCTTGACATGCAACACAGTGACCTTAGACGTGCTAGATCAGCAGCCTTTAACATGATTCCCACATCAACCGGTGCAGCAACAGCAGTTGGTTTAGCCCTTCCAATGCTCAACAAAAAACTGAATGGTATTTCACTACGTGTTCCAATACCTGACGTTTCTATAGTTGACTTGGTGGCAATTCTGAAAAAGGAAGCTACCCCAGAAGAAATCAATGCAGCTCTCAAGAAGGCAGCTGAAGGTCCATTGAAAGGCGTACTCGGCTACAGTGAAGAACCTATTGTCTCATCAGACATTGTCCACAACAATAACTCAGCTATCATTGACGGACAGTTAACAATGACCATCGGCAACTTGGCAAAAGTTTTCGCATGGTACGACAATGAGTGGGGCTACTCCGTTAAGATGGCTCGCATGATCGAAAAGATCTGCAAGATGGCTTAAACGGAAAACAGCAAAACTCTCAAATCCCACCCTTTTCCTTTTTTTAATTACATATAGGTGATAAAATGCCAAAATTCTTGACAATAGACGATTTCAACCTACAAGATAAAACCGTTCTTGTGCGAGTAGACTTCAATTCGCCCCTTGACCCACAAACCAAACAAATTATCAATGACAAAAGAATCCGTGCCCACGCAGAAGCAACCATCAAAGAGTTGGTTCAAAAGGGCGCAAAAACTGTGATTCTAGCCCATCAAGGCAGACCTGGAGACGCAGACTTTATTCCACTTAATCAGCATGCTGAACTTCTCGGCAAAGCATTGGGCATGACCGTGAAGTATGTGGATGATGTTTTCGGAGAGGCTGCTCAAAATGCCGTTAAGGCGTTGAAGAGCGGAGAAGTTCTGGTCCTAGGAAACGTTCGAGGCGTCTCAAACGAGCAAAAGAAGGCATCGCCTGAAGAGCACGCTAAAACAGAGTTCGTGAAAAACTTGGCTCCTCTGGCAGACATCTTCATTAATGACGCTTTCGCAGCGGCTCACCGGGCTCACATCTCAATGGTTGGCTTCACAGCTGTTTTGCCCAGCGCCGCTGGCAGAATAATGGAACGGGAACTCAAAGCTTTAGGCAAAGTTCTGGAGGCTCCTGAAAAGCCCTCAGTCTTCGTGATTGGCGGAGCAAAAGGCGACGACTCCCTTGACATATCCAATTATGTGCTGAAGAACGACATTGCAGACTACGTTCTAACAGGCGGAGTAATCGGGCACATCTTTCTGGTAGCAAAAGGCGTTGACCTAGGCACTGGAAACATGGCCTTCCTGGAAAAGAAAGAGCTGATGGGGCTAGTTCCCGGAATCAAAGAACTCATGGACAAATATCCTGGAGCAATCATTGTTCCTGTTGATTTAGCTATGGAAGTGGACAAGAAACGAAAAGAAATTGCCGTTGTTGACCTTCCAACAGACAATAACATCTTTGACATTGGAACAAAAACTGCACAAAAGTTCGCTGACATCATACTGAAAGCAAAAACAATCGTGGTCAGTGGTCCTGTGGGTGTCTTCGAGAATCCAGAATTCAAGAAAGGCGCTGAGATTGTTCTTAATGCAGTAGCGGACTCTGAAGGCTTCTCTCTTGTTGGCGGAGGACACACCGTTGCAGCCGTAGAAAAGTTGGGGCTGGCAGAAAAAATGTCCTACGTTAGCACTGCCGGAGGCGCTCTAATAGAGTTCCTTATGGGGAAGCAGCTGCCCGGAGTTGTGGCTCTGGAGAAAGCAGCCGCCAGAACCTAATTTTCTCCTTCTTTTTTTGTTTAAGGTTTTTTCCAGATAAGAGTTACTAGTATTGCTGCTATAGCTGCTCCTGCAAATGCCATATATTTCATTATTTCAGCTACGAGTGGCATGTTTGTGTTTGTTTCAGGCATGTTCACTGCTCTTGTGTTCCATTCTTTGATGTATTGTGTGTACTCTTCGCTGGTTGGGTAACTTTCTGTGTCTGGGTAGGGGAAGCCGCTCATGTCGCGGAAAGGAAACGGCTCTACTGTGAAGTCGAATCCGTAACCCCAATTGTCTGGCGTGTCTTTGAACCATGAAGCTACATACAGGAAGTAACTTCTTTCTGTGCCATCTTCAAGAGCTGGAAGATTGGCTGTGGGAAACTTGAGAGCCATTTTGTCTCCCTGCATTCCGATAACATACATGTCGTCTGCTTCTATAAGCAGCTCTGTTACGTCACCATACTTTGTGAACATTCCTGAAGCGTTCGATGTTGTGTCAGCGAACACCAGCGGCTCAAATGTAGCCTCTGGAAGAATTTCAGTAACTGTTATTTCTTTTTGTGTGCTAATGTCGATTCCGATGTAATCGAACGTTACGTTCCAGAAGTTGGTGATTCTAATTTTGTATTCGGTCACGTCTTCAGGGAAAAGCCCGTTCAAGCTCACAGAGAATGTTCTGGGAACGTAATCTCCAGGAATTGGCATCTGCCTGTCCTGTGGGACTCGAATCCAGTTACCCTGTGCGTCCATAACCTCCATGTAGGCGGGTGGGTTAAGCTGTGTACCATTCGGCACTAAACCTTGGGCGGCTGCTGTTTTGAACTGGTCTATCCAATCGTAGTATGGTTGAGCTGGCCCCCAATCGACCATTCCGTTGATTA
>PIXS01000273.1 GCA_003096255.1 Candidatus Bathyarchaeum sp.
CAGCCTGACGCAAAATACAACATAACACCTTACGGCTCCTTAGTTTTGGAGCTTTCGTCTTCTTTGGATTTTGTTTTCAAAAACAGACAATACTTTCTGAACCACGCTGTTGGGCGTCTTCCCAAGCAGTTCATAAACAGGCTAGGGGAGCTTTCCCAATCTAACTTGTAGATGGGTATGATAGAAAGCACAACCAAGTCTTCCCAGTTGATTGGAGATGCCAAAGAGTTCATGTGGGGTGTATCGCCTGAGACCCTTAAGGACTCTCCTGAGGTTCTCGCGAAGCAAATTCCCGAGGGGGTAACTTACAGGATTATTTCTCCCCAACCCCCTGCAAGACTGTCAAATCTCGAAATCAGGACGCTTTCTGATGTTCCCTTGATTATGGTGGTCACTGAAAAAGAAGCATCCCTGAGTTTTCGTTTTGTCGAAGGAAGAGTGGACTATGCAAGTTTTTCAGGCGTTGACCCGATGTTCTTGAACTGGATTAAAGACCTCTTTCTTTACTACTGGGACGAAGCAGAACGAAAATAAGTGTCTTTTACTGTGCTCGTTTGGGTTACAGTATGTTTTTTCTTTTTGCAACAACGTAAGTTATTAGCGCGAAAGCAACAAGCATCACCGTGCTTACTGGCGCAAAAGAGCACCCTGACTTGTATCCAAGCATGCAGGCTTTGCTGACCCACGGAAAAGGTATAATTGTTTTGATTGCGGCAAGAATCCACGCCACGATGACAATTTGGATTTTGGTTTTTGCAGTAAACTGAGGTTTTTGAGGCCTACTGGGTGTTGACAAGTCTTGCATGTTTGTTCTGTCTTTTGTCTTTGTGGTTTGTTCTTTTAAGCTTATTCTGAGCTGTTGTCACAAAATTCAAGTATACTGTACGCATATGTTTTGTTGGGGAGTTGTTTTGCCAGTTTTTAAGTTACCCAAAATGACTAAAGAAGAAATGTGGAAACTAATCCGAAGACAGCGGCTGTGCCGTATCGCGTTTAAAGGAACTGATTACCCGTATATGGCTCCGTTCCAGTACGTTGTGTTGGATGACGTTTTGTATTTCCATTTCACAGACTACGGGACAAAAATGAAGTTGCTAGAAAACGACAAACGTGTCTGTGTAGAAATAGAAGAATACAGAGAAGACCTAAGCGAATACAGCTTCATAGTCCTGCGGGGAACTCTCAACGTAGTGACTGACCCAAAAGAACGAGCGACTGCAATACATAAACTATCAACAGAAGGCGAACAAAAACTTTCAACAAACTTTCTGCCAGCTCACGGATTCAAAAAAACAGATAGCTGGGACCAGCTGACCCCAACAAATCCGTCGTTGGTTGCAGTGAAACTGGAAAAGGTAACACAAGAAATAGGGCTAAAATCGCCCTAACCTATTTTTTCAGCTCCACCAGTTTCTGCTTCACTTCTTCTACATGACCTTTAACACGAACTTTGAGCCACTCCTGCTCGACGTAGCCTTCTGGGTTAATCAGAAACGTGCTTCTTTCTACGCCCATGTACTCTCTGCCATACATTTTCTTCTTTTTCCAAACATCATACTGATTCAGGACTTTGTGTTCGGGGTCACTTAGAAGAATCAAATCCAAGTTGTGTTTGTGAGCAAAATTTTTGTGACTTTTAACAGAATCTGGGCTTACCCCAATAACCACGGCATCCAGTTTCTTGAAACTCTTTATGTTGTCAGTGAAGCTTAACGCTTCAAGGGTGCATGTTTTGCTGTTGTCTTTTGGGTAAAAATAAAGAATAACCCATTTTCCTAAGAAATCTTCTAAGCAAGCTTTCTCATCGTTTTGGTCAAGAAGACAAAATACAGGCGCTTTTTTTCTTTTCCACAACTACACGCCCTTGTTACCATTTTTCGTAATGCACTAACTCTTCGAGGCTTTTTCTGTTGGTAACTGGTCCTTTTTCCTCTTTGGGATAACCCAAAGGCGTCATGGCGACAACTCGGGCTTCTTGTTTTAGTGCCAGAATCTGTTTAATTTCAGCCTCTTTGAATGCAGCTATCCAACATGTTCCCAATCCTTCTGCACAAGCTTGCAACGACAGGTTAGTCATTGCAGCCGCAGAATCCGCTTTCCAGTATTCTTCTCCATCTTCCCTTGTCCAAGCCCTGTCTGGAAACGCACAAACCGTGATTATTGTTGGAGCATCCCATTGTTGATTGCATGCAGAATTAATTTTTTGAATGGTCTTGTTGTCAGAAGTCACAACAAACGCGTATGGCTGGCGATTCATTGCTGAGGGCGCAAGTCGAGCAGCTTCTAAAACTTTGGACAGTTTCTCTTTCTCCACAGCCTTCTGGTTATATTTTCTTATGCTTCGCCTTCTTTTTATTACCTCAAAAACATCCAATAAAAACACCATAATAACATCGGTGATTTAACTAATAAAACTACTTTTCATGTTCCTGTAGGTTGTATGACCTCAACATTAATGTAACAACACAAAAGATGACGACGTTAATCCCGACAGTGTAACAGGAAATTGGATTGTATAATTTCAGACTTCGTAGTGTTTGCTTGCATACAAGAACCCAAAGTTGACACCAGTTTTCGGTGTGCTCTTTGTGTGATGAACGGAATGAGCGCTTAAAATCCTTTTCATGTATCTGCTTTTTGGCCGATACCTAATTTTTATCCTCTTGTGGTAAAACACGTCATGCACCAAGAAATACCCAACACCATACAACATGATTCCTATTCCAATTGCCAGCTTCAAGTCGAATCCTGACAATATTCCCGTTAAAATGAAAAAGAATGAGATTAAACTGAAAAACACGCCAAACAAGTCATTTTTTTCAAAACAACCTTTTCTGGGAATGTGATGGTCTCCGTGCAGAAACCAACCAAAGCCATGCATCACGTATTTGTGAAGAAACCATGCTACTCCTTCCATGAAAACAAAAACAACCAACATCACAAGAATATTGGCCATGATTTCTGTTATTATCATGTTCTTCACGAGTTTTGGATTTGTTTTATAGTACTTGTTTTAGGTTTTCAAGGTTAAGTTTGGTGTTTGCACATCCGTTTTTTGTCAACATTACCCCTTGTCCGGGTATGTCGAGTTTTTTCAGAAGACCAAGGGCCATTTTTAGTTCTGAGCCGCATGCTATTCCTATAACTGCTTTGTATTTCTTGTCTCTGAGAATTTTTTCTGCACAAGAACCCCCTGGAATAACATAAACGTCATACCCCTTTTCTTTGCCAAGTTTAACGACGTTATTTACAAGGCAGTCTTCTTGACATCCGTTACATGTGTAGCTTGGGATTTCAGGGTTAAAATCTGCCATGCATTTTCTGTCCATGTGTGACCTTGCACAATGGGGAATGAGGAGTGCTTTTGTTTCGGCTTTTTCGAATTTTTCTCTTTGAAGGTTGTTTGCGTTCTGAACTTGGATGAAATCTTCAACAAGAGTTATGGCTTCCGCCAAGTTTAATCCTGTCAATTGGTCAAGTTTGAAAATTTTAACTAGCTTTTTGGCGTTTGTTGACAGGAGTTTAGTAACGCCAGTTTTGTATGCTGTTTCCAGCAG
>PIXS01000274.1 GCA_003096255.1 Candidatus Bathyarchaeum sp.
CACATCAAAGGAGCAATGCGCATTTATCTTGGACACCTTCCGAAACATACCGGTGAAATTCCTAAGGATAAACCAATAGTTGTTATGTGTAAAACAGGGAACAGGTCCAGTTTTGGAACAAGCATATTGCTTAGAGCAGGATTTGACAACGTCTATAACTGTTTAGGCGGTATAGACGCATGGGTAAAAGCTGGTTTTAAATTATATAAATCATAAACCAGAACACTTGAAAAACCTTAAATTAAAAACGAAACAAGAGGATATTCATGTTTCCTCTTGGTATAGAACCATATTTAGTGGGTGGAGTAATAATTGGAATTGGAGTAGCACTGATATACCTGGTGACAGGGCTACATGCAACTCAAAGTAGCTTTTTCACAACAACATTATCTTGGTTCTCTAAAAGAAAAAGTTTCCAGAAAGACTCAAACATAAAAGAAAGGGGTTGGAGATTAACTTTAGCTACAGGCCTAGTCATCGGAGCTTTAATTCACACTCTTACACTTTCACCAACAGGGTTTTGGACAACATCAGTTCAATTTTGGCGACTAATTCTCGGTGGATTACTAGTAGGCTTTGGAACAAGACTATCTAGTGGATGCACCTCAGGACATGGAATAAGTGGGTTAGCATCACTTTCTAAAACATCTTTGTGTGCTGTAATCGTCTTCATGGGTGTGGCCATCGTAACTGCAAGTATTGTTCAGATGTTGGGGGTTTCACCATGAACAAAAGAAACATAATAGTTCTCATTGGTGGCATACTATTTGGTTTTGGGTTGTCATACAGTGGGATGACCCAACAAGAAATTGTCCTAAGTTTCCTCAAATTGGAGGATTTGGGACGAATATTCGTCTTAGGGGGAGCAGCCTTGGTTGGAGCATTTGCAATTAACATATTGGCAAAATATCAAAAAAAGCCAGTGCTTAATGGCGAATTCAAACCAAGACGTAGAATTCTGTCATGGAAGACCATAATTGGCGCAGTTATATTTGGGATTGGTTGGGGAATTTCAGGTCAATGTCCAGGTTCTGCAGTAGCAAGTCTTGGTACTGGAAATTTGCCTGTTTTACTTGGCATAGTTGCCATGTTCATCGGTGCTTACCTAAAAGGGCTTTTAGATAATTAACTGCTTTTTTTGTGTGTAAGAAACCTTGACTTGACGTTTACTACGTCTCAGAAAAGATTGAAGATACTTTTAAATCGCAACAATCGAATGGTTATGCTGACTAGTTGTTGTTTGAAAGAATTAAAAGGTGAAACAAGAAATGGATTACGAAATCAAGTATAAACCATCATATTCAATGCTGGTTATCAAGCTGGAACCAGACGAAACTGTAACTGCCGAAGCAGGCGCTATGACCTACATGGAACCCAACATTGACATCAAAACTCGCAAACGAGAGAAAAGCATCTTAGGCTCTCTGGGTCTCGCCATCTTTGGAGGGCAATCCTTTTTCGTAAACGATTACAAAGCAAAAAACGCATCCGCAGAAGTTGCCTTTGTTTCTGCTCCTGTCGGCGACATCGAAGTACTAGATGTTAAATCAGACCAAGGCTACATCATACAATCTTCGTCATACATTGCATCCACCCAAAACGTGGAGTTGGACATCAAATGGCAAGGCTTCACAAAAGGCCTCTTCGGTCAAGGTCTCTTCATGATCAAAGTTTATGGAGAAGGCAAACTCTTTATCAACACTTTCGGAGCCATCGACAAACATACCATAGAAGCCGGCAAATCATTGATTGTTGACAACTTCCATCTTGTAGCATTCAGCGACCAATGCGACTACAAAGTCAGAAAATTCGGAGGCCTAAAATCAACTATCCTAGGCGGCGAAGGACTGGTTACAGAGATACATGGTCCCGGAGATGTGTATATACAGACCAAAAACCTGCGAGAATTCGTAGAATGGCTCTGGACAATTCTTGGACCCAAAGTCAAATCACATGCAAGATAGAACTAGAAGTAAACAGCTTCTATCTCTTTTTCTTTTTTAGCCTTTTCTTTTGTGAGCTTGTGTTCTGTAGAATCAGAACTGTGAATAGAACCTTAATAGGGTCTTCAACATATCCGATTTGAAGAAAACATGAAAGTTCTGACGGCAACAAAAACCAACATCATTGCAGCAGCTCAGATTGTGAGACAGGGAGGGTTGGTTGTCTATCCAACCGAAACCGTGTACGGCTTAGGATGTGACCCCCTCAATGTTGAAGCCATACAGCGACTTCTAGACGTGAAGGGTGAACGAAATAAACCTCTGCCTATATTGGCATCAAGCATTGACGACGCTGAAAAGGTAGCCTTTATTTCCTCGAACGGAAAAAAATTGGCTGCAAATTTTTGGCCTGGAGCTCTCACAATGGTTTTCCCGAAAAAGCCTGTTCTTCCTGATGTTGTCACTTTTGGCTGGAGTTCTGTGGGCTTGAGAATACCTGGTAATACTGTTGCTCTTGATTTGATTCGTTTTTCAGGTGGTCTTTTGGTGGGTTCAAGTGCCAACAGGTCTGGTGAAGCGCCTCCGCGGGATGTTCGGGAAGTTTCTGAAGAGTTGAAGGGTATGGTTGATGTTGTTCTTGATGGTGGAACTGCGACTCATGGGATGCCGTCAACAGTTGCTGATTTGACTTCGGAAAAGCCAAGAATCCTTAGGGATGGTCCTGTGAGCCTCGAAATGCTTTTGGATACTTTAGCTCTTGGTGACTAGAAGTGCCATGCGTTCGATCACAAGGTCTGTTAACGCTTCTTTTTCCAGTCCTTTTTTCTTTAGTTTAGCTTCGAGTTCGAGGTCTGAAATCATGAAGACTTTTTTGATTTTTTCTACTTTGTTGTCGGTTAGTTCTATTACCGTGTCGTCTCGTTCGCCTGGGACTATTTCTGTAATTTGAGTTAGACGGTCGGGTTTTTTATTACCTTTTTCTGTCATTATAACTGCTGCTAGCTCTGAAGAGTCTTGTTTGATTCCTAGCATCTGGACAGCTTTTCTGATTTGTCGTTGGGCAGAAGCGTAAAGAAGGGCTTCAACCGACAGATTGTTTGATATTGTTGTGTTTTTGTCGAAGGCATTTAAGGCGTGTAATGCAGCAAAATAGAGGTGCTGGGGACCTGCCACATGTTTTGTGTCAAAGACCTGAACCGCTGCGCCCATGTTTTTTTTCTTGAGTTGTTCAAGGAAACTGTTGACATCCTTTATCTGGACGTTCTTGAAACCGACTATGATGATGCGTTCTTCAGTTTTTTTGGTCATGATTCTTCCTCGGCAGATTCTTTGATGAACCGTTCCACAACTTCCTTGTCCAGCCCGGAACTGATTAGTTTTTCTTTTACATTCTCCAGTGTTTTTCCTTCTGACCTAAGTTTTTCAGCAACTTTTGTGACAGCTTCTTTTCGTTCCCACGGAAAAATGACCCAGAGACAGGTCTCTTTCTCGTAGTAATGCGGAACTGTGATACTCCATGGCTTGTAGTATATGGTGGCAATCCTGATTTCGGATGCGCCCTGTTCCTTCAAATGAGCTGTTACAAGTTTGAGGCTTTCGCCAGTGTCTGCCACATCGTCAACAACCAAAACCTTCTTGTCCTTGACTGGAAGGGAGACCGGCTGTGTGAGGTTGGGTTCCTGCTTTGTTTCGGTAACTCCCAC
>PIXS01000275.1 GCA_003096255.1 Candidatus Bathyarchaeum sp.
AATCCGTTCAATACGGTAAATACGGTTAGAATCTTTTTTTGTCGAATTTTGTTTCCTTCGAAAACTACAATAAAAGTTTGTTCTGGAAAGGAATAACTGTTAAATATTTCCCTTAACGAAATGATGGCATAGTTGTTTTGAGAGGTAAAAACGGTGACACTCAAAAAATGGTACGTAATGGCGATGTGCGCCTTCCTTTTAACTCTGGCTTTCTCTGGGGTTGGCAATGCAGCCCCTGCAGAAACACAACCTGTTACTCCCCTAAACTATGGGGGTCTAAAAATTGAAATCACTGCTCCTGTTCAAGCCCGTCCCGGAGAAAACATAACTGTCACTGTGAAAACAAGTGCATCTGATGTACAGCAGATTCACATCAACTCCATTACCCTAGAACTCTATGGCATAGTAAACGTCACAGACAGAGTCACCTTGGCTGAAATCGATCATCTAGAAAACGTTGACCTGTCTATTCATGCAACCGACTATACCGTAACAATACCTGATGACATTGCTCCAGGGTTAACTTATGGAGAAGTGAGCTGTAACTGGAAAGCGCTGGGGGTATCATTCGAGATTCTATCCTCTGGATTTGTTTTAACGTATATAGAAGATGTAGAGTTAGAGCAGCTTCAATTAGAATATGATGAACTATGTGCCACCCACGAATCTATCCTCGAAGAATACAACCAATTGAAATCCGAAACAGGCGGAGACTCCGATTCTACCCGAACTCTGATGTGGGTCTTCATTGTCACAACCATTGTTGCCAGCGCAACAGTTGTTGTTATGCTACTGAGAAAACCCAAAAAGGTCTGGGTCTAGAACCCCAAAATCCTTTTTACTTCCTCAATTTCTTCGGGCAGCAACTTCCTTGGATAATTATAGAGTGGACCCCCTGGTCTCTCGTTATAGTATGGTCTATTACATCCTGGGCACCCAGAAGTTAGAAACGGCTCGCCCCTGTCTATTGCTTCAAGCACAACTTCTTTAGATGCTCCAAATCCTGTGAGGCAGCCGCCGCTGTCGAATTTCAGGTCTTCAAATCGGCTTTGTTTGTGGGTTAAGAGATAATGGGCAAGCTGAATCCTACGGTAACTGCTTAGGGAAGGCGGGGAACTGTTTTCTAGAGCGGTTCCTGGAATTGGCGTGAAGGCAAACAGTCCTGGATAAACTCCAGAGTCGATGCACCATTGAATAGTTTGGCAAATCTCCTTCTCGGTCTCTCCCAAACCCACAATAAGGTGTGTACTAACAGAAGCTTCTCCGAATACTTCAACTGCTTCATTCAAAGCCTTGCGCTGTCTCTCCCAAAGGTAAGGTCCACCGACTTTCTTCCCTTTAATCCTATCAAAGATTTCTTCTGTGGCAGCATCCAAAGCAACACTTACCCTGTTAACGCCAGCATCTGACCATCTTCTCATTTTCTGCTTGTCTAATGGTTTACATGAAACGGAAATGGGCACCGCGACTTTAGCCCTGATTTCCTTAACCAACAACAGAACGTCATCGAAGGCTTCGGGATAATTCAATGATTGAATACAAACCCGCCTCAATGCACCACTTTTTACAGCAGTTCCTAAGCTGTCAACTACCTGTCTTGTAGGGAACTGGGGCCAAGTGACTCTGGAGAGCCTGTCTGCTCTTCCTCTGCTCTCTCTGGCTTGGGGGCAGAAACTGCAGTTGGCAGAGCACTTTTTGTTTCGGCACATGAGGAGGTACGCAGTTGTGGGTTTAGCGTTTAGCCTGCCTTTTAGCAAACCAAGGACTATGGCTGAGCCCATGGAAACCCGGACTCTTTCAGGAAAGCATGATGTACTCATTTTGAGGCACCGGACATTTCTGAAATCTGCATTGTAGTAATTCGATGCCCATATTTATCTCTACCAAAAATGCTGCAAGAGGCAATTATTGTCTGTCGATATCCTTACTTTAATTTCAAAAGTTTTTTAGAAGCCCCATGCGATGGTAAACCTGTATGTCACACCTTGACGCTGAGACCGTATGGCAGATGCCAAAAAAAGAGCTAGTTTCGTTAATTGAGAGAGGAGATTTTCCTAACCTAACAAGGAAGATTCGGTTCTATGCTCCCAGCTTTGTCTACTACAAAAACAAATATTTTCGTTCATCTCACGACTCTTTTCCCTCAATCTCAATTACGGGTTCCTCCTGCGCACTGAAATGCCAACATTGCAACGGCAAAGTGTTAGAAACCATGGTTTCTGCTCCTAGTCCACAGGAACTCTTTGACGTCTGTGCAAAACTGAAAAAGGATGGAGCAGCTGGCTGCCTAATAAGTGGAGGATGCCTTCCAGACGGCTCCGTGCCCCTTGACAGGTTCGTGGACGTCATTGCCAAAATAAAAAAGAATCTGGGTCTAACCGTCATAGTTCACACGGGAGTAATCGACTTCTCGACCGCGAAACGGTTAAAGGATACTGGAGTTGACGCTGCATTAATCGACATAATTGGCTCTGACGAAACAATCCGCGAAGTGTACCACCTCGACGTCAAAGTCGACGACTATGACCGCTCTTTACGGGCTTTTCATGAAGTTGGAATCCCCTTTGTTCCACATGTGCTGGCGGGGCTACATCACGGGGAACTGAAAGGCGAACTTGATGCACTGAAAATGATCGCAAAATATTCGCCTTCTGCAGTCATAACAATAGCTTTCATGCCAATCCGCGGAACCCCCATGGAAACGGTGACTCCACCAGAACCTGAAGACGTAGCAAAGGTTTTGGTTACTTCCAAGTTGTTGATGCCAAACATTCCGACTGTTTTGGGGTGCATGAGACCAAAAGGCGATCATAGAAAAAGAACCGACATGCTTGCCGTTAAGGCTGGAGTAAACGGTATAGCCTTTCCCGTTGAGGAAGCTGTCCGATTGGCGGAATCACTGAATCTGGAAATCTCTTTCTCGTCTCTCTGCTGTTCCCAGATTTTCGAAGACATCCCACTTTGATTTCTAGACTTTAGCTGATGTACGACAACCTTAATGGGGTGCTTTTTTTGCTGCAATCACTGTGTTTTGCGATAGTGAATTCTATTGCCTGAGCCAGGTCTTCTTTTTCAAGTGCTCCAACAACACCATTAATGGGTCGTCCTCCACAGAAAAACAGGAACGTAGGAGTTCCCATTATGCCATGCTTTGCGGCGAGCTGCTGGTTTTCAGGATTATCTGCAACGTTGATTTTGGTGAACTTTAGTTTATCTCCATATTCTGCTGCAAGTTCATCATAAACGGGTTTGACTGCTCTGCAATGGGGGCAGTATGGAGACCAAAACTGCACTACAACTAATTTTTTTTCTTCAAGAATTTGTTCTTTCCAGTCTGCCGCGTTTGCTTCCTTTACATCCACAAACACGATGTTTCCTCCACCTCTGTATCCTTTAATGAGAATAAGTTATTTTCGCTCCCAGAATGCTTCTTTTCTATGTTTTGTCCGTGTCTGTTCTTTTGGTTGACCCGTTATGTTTTTAAGATAAACAGGTATCACAATACCATAACTGACTGAGGTGAAAAATATGGTCAAAGTAGAAGACTTTGAAGTGCCTGAAAACCTGTATTACCACAAAGAATACCTCTGGGCCAAAGTTGAAGGTGACAAAGTAAAAGTTGGAATGATCGATTTTGCCCAAAAACAGCTCAATGACATAGTGTATGTTGAACTTCCCAGCGCAGGAGACGAAATAACACAAAATGAACCCTTCGGAACATTAGAATCCGTGAAAGCAGTTTCAGACCTTATTGCCCCCATAAGCGGCACAATTGAATCAGTAAACGAAGAACTTGAATCCAAACCTGAATTACTCAACGAAGACCCCTATGGCGAGGGATGGCTTCTAATCGTAGCCCCAACAAACTTGGATGCAGATTTGAAAAACATCCTAGACTTCGATGCGGCTGTGGCGTGGCACAAAGAACTCGCACAAGAAGGTTAAACGGGCTACAGATACTTACCTTAACGTTTTTCTCAGGAAAACATGTTAAGGTTCTCATCATAAGGTTAGCCCCAACACTTTTTTCACTAAAAGATTTTTTATCTAGGAACATACAATTAGTGTATACAACAATCAGGCTGGAATCAATAATGGCAAAGATCCATAATGATATAAAGAAATTACTTGCGGAAAAGCCCTTGACCCTCGTTGAAATCGCAGAAACGCTTGAAAAATCTGAAAAAAAAGTATACAATGCTCTAAAGAAACTTTTCAGCGACGGCGCTATCGACAGCGACCCAAAAACTCGCACATACTCTCTTACAAAGAAGTAAAAATAGCACTTTTCGGATCATTTTTTGTTCAAGGTATCAAGTGAGAACAAGATTAATATGGAAACCTGTTCTTTATCTGACAGCCAAGGTTGAGATGTAAATGACGCGAAAAATAGTTATTATTGGCGCTCACGCTGCAGGTCTTGATGCAGCTTCTGCAGCTAGGAAAACCGATAGAACCGCAGAAATTACTCTAATAACAAAAGAAGATAAAGCGGCATACTCCCGTTGTGGTCTCCCCTTTGTTTTGGGTGGACACATTAAAACTTTTGATGATTTGGTAGTTTTTCCTGACAGGTTCTATAAAATGATGAAACTGAATCTTCTACTTGAGACCACCGTAACAAATGTTGATGCGGAAGCAAAAACAGTTGATATAGTGGATAAGAGCGGAAAGAAAGAAACTCTCTCATATGACAGTTTAATTATAGCCACAGGCGCTGACCCCTTCATGCCCCCCATAAAGGGACGCGACAAGAAGGGAGTGTTTGCTGTTCGAACCATAGATGATGGCAAACAAATCAACAAAGCAATAGAATCAGCAAAATCGGCAGTAATCATCGGCGCTGGACTTATTGGTCTTGAAGTTGCCGTAGCCTGCCTTGAGCGTGGACTAAAAACTACTGTTGTTGAATTTCTGCCATACGTTCTTCCTGTGCTGCTGGACAAGGCAATGGCTGATCAGGTCCAGAAAGCCCTTGAAGAGAAAGGATTGAACATTATCGTCGGAAAAGGCGCAGAAGAGTTCCTTGGAGACGACAAAGTCACAGGCGTCAAAGTTGCAGGAGAAGTAATTCCCGCGGATGTGGTTGTTGTAGCCACTGGAGTAAGAGCAAACCTTGAACTGGCAAAAAATGCTGGTGTAGCACTTGGAAGACAAGGCATAAAAACCAACGTGCGAATGGAAACCAACATCAAGGACGTTTACGCGGTTGGAGACTGCGCCGAATCAATATACCTTATTACCCATAGACCCATGATGAGCCAGCTTGGAACCACCGCTGTAAGACAAGCCAAAGTTGCAGGTATCAACGCTGCTGGAGGCTACTCAACATTCAATGGTGCATTAGGTTCATGGATTACACGACTGTTTTCCACTGAAGTCGGAGGAACAGGACTCACAGAATTCATGGCTAAACGCTCAGGATTGGAGCCTGTTTCAGCAACCATCACTTCGAAAACAAGAGCTGACTATTTCCCCGGAGCATTACCTATCAGAGTCAAACTCGTTGCAGACAAAGAAACAGGAAAACTAATTGGCGGTCAAGTAATGGGCGGCGAAGAAGTAACCCAACGCATCAACGTTCTAACCTTTGCAATACTGAACGAAATGACTATCCAAGAGTTTGCGAAAGCCGAAACCTGCTATGCGCCTCCAGTGTCAGAAACTTGGGAGCCCATGGTACTAGCCGCAGAGTTACTTCTGCGGAAACTCTCTCGCTAATTCTCCTCTTTTTCCCTCTCTTTGTAGCCAACTTTTGTTGCGTTGCTTAGCAAAAAAAGCTAAGCAGTTTTTTTTTAAAAAAATACCCTATTACAGTATTTCTTACATTATCATTAAAAAGAAATCTTTATTGCTTACTCGAAAATGTCCGTAGAACTGAAAGTTTTTTATTACTTTACGAGAACTCTGTAATCATGTTGTCTTCTAAACTTGTAATAACATCGATTTTATGCGGAGTGTGTTTTTTGGTTGCTGTTGCTTTTGGGTTTGGGAACTATATTGTGAAACAATTTATGTTTTGGAGTACTTACGGTCACGTATCAAGAGTGTCTATGTTTGCGTTGTTGTGTTTGTCTTCATTGTTAATTGTTACAGCATGGGTTACTAGAAAAAAATCTAAGTATCTTAGTGTTGTTTTGGTTGTTACAAGTATCGTTTTATTTGCCAATGCTCTGTTTGCGTTAACAACTCCGCTTCGTGGACGAGATTTTTGGGTAAACAATATTTTCGAAAATATCCAAGACGGTATAACTTTCATGCAACTTTCTTTTGGTAGTTACGTGTGTTTGGGATTAACTCAGATATTTATAGGTAACACTTTTTTCAAAAATCAAAAGCGTGTGGCATGGTTGTTTACTATTTCAGGGGTTCTTTTTGTGGTTGGAATTTTCCCAATTTACCTTTTTCCATCTATCGAACTGATAAATCAAACATTGTTGATGTTTTATCTGTTTGCTCAAATTGTTTCTGCGTTAGTTTTCTATAACTAGAGAAAGAAAATCGATCGGCGGTCAAGTAATGGGGGGCGGAGAAGTAACCCAGCGCATCAAGTTACATTGCTTAGCTTGTTCGGTTAAGCGTTTTCTTTATGTCTTGTATAATTTCTTAAATGTGTTTTAAGAAGAAAGTTTCGTGGTTGGTATTTTTGACTATGAAATTAGTTACTTTGTACTTGTGCAAAAAACCGTTTTGATTTTTCATTTCTTGTGATTTATCATTATAGGATAGGGTGGATTGACTCCATATAATTATATTTTAGTCTATAAGTCCGCATTTTTTTGTCTATTACAAACATAGAACTAATTTCCATACACGTTAAATAACGATAATGAAAGATGAAAAGTTACTAATGCGTATAGGAGGTGGAAGAGATAAACAAGAAAATCATGTCGTCTTTGATAGTGTCTCTATTTATCCTTGGTTTGTTTAGTACAGCAACTATAGCTTTTGCAGAACCCCAATCTTCTCCTTTGAGAGTTGATCTTATTGCTGGACAAAATATTGATGCTGGTGATGCTTACATTTGGAACGATGCTGAATATCTTCATATTGATATTGTTGGCGATGGTTGGGTGATAACAGAAACACATGTTGCTGTTGGTCAAGAATTAGCTGATATACCTCAGACTAAAAGTGGGAATCCAAAAATTGGAAAATTCGAATATTCGGGTGGTCTTAGTTTCGTTATTCCTCTGGACGGGTTATCTGGTAATATAGCCATTGCAATTCATGCTGTCGTAGAGGGAACTGGAGCTTACTGTGGTCAGGAAGAAACTGCATGGGGTCGAGCAACATGCGAGGACTATTATCGGTGGTTTGATGGCAGTAGCTGGGCTACGTGGATACAATACTACGTTTCATAATAGCCCCTTTTTTCCTCCTTTTTTTCCATCCAACATTTTTGTTCTTCAGATTCCGTTTTCTGTTTTCATGCCTTACGCTATTAAAATGAACAATGACTGAATGCTCTGTTGCCAAAAGACAGGTGCCATTACTCTGCCTTTTTTATTTAATTTCGTCATTTTTGGTTTAGAAAGCTTTATTTGCCCGCGTCACTTTAATCGAGTTTCTTGTAAACGGTGGTTCCTATGGCAAAGGAAAAACTAAAGATCGCTTTTTATTGGGCGGCTAGTTGTGGAGGCTGCGAAGTGGCTGTCCTCGACGTCAATGAGAAAATCTTAGATGTCGTTGCAGC
>PIXS01000276.1 GCA_003096255.1 Candidatus Bathyarchaeum sp.
ACATGGTTGTCAAGCACCCCTTCATCTTCATGGACGCTGACGTAGCGGTTATAAACAAGAAGGATTTGGCCCAAGCCATGGGCGTAGAAGTTAAGAGACTGAAGGCGGATGTCATGGAGATAAATCCCAACGTAAAGGTTGTAGCGACCAACGGCAGAAGCGGAGAGGGCGTCAAGGAAGTGGTTGATGCACTAGGACTATAACCCAAACTTTAGTGGAGCCAGCTGAAAAAATGCATGAATTCTCCATGACAACACAAATCGTGGAAAACGTTCTTCGAGAGGCTGAGAAGCACAATGCAAAAAAGGTTACGGAAGTTCATCTGGTCATAGGAAAACTGACGTTTCTGGGCGCCGAACAGGTTCGTTTCTCCTACAACATACTAGTAGAGGGTACGATAATGGAGGATTCAAAGCTCTACATTGAGGAGAAGAACGGAGTTGTCAAATGCTCCCGTTGCGGCTACGAAGGAGACTTCAGGTATGAAGACAACCCGATGTACCACGTTCCAACCCCAACGCTTCGTTGCCCCAAATGCGAAGAACTGGTAAACATCGTTGGAGGAAGAGAGTGCACGATAAAGAGCATAAAATTAATCACGTATGAAGGACCAAAACAATATGAGTGAAGAGATGAAATTCAGGGACCCAGCCTTAGCAAAGAAGGTTGCGGATCACATTCGTAACTTGGTACCGTCCTCCGACATAAAATTTTGTCACGTATGTGGAACCCACGAATGGACCATAACCCATTATGGACTTCGCGCGCTCCTTCCCGAAACCGTAGACGTGATTGCTGGACCTGGATGCCCAGTTTGCGTCCTTCCTGCAGCCGAAATCGACGAAGCTATATTCTTGGCTCTAAAAGGCGTAACTGTTGTAACCTTCGGTGACCTCCTTCGAGTCCCTGGCTCGGAAACTTCTCTTCAGGAGGCGAGGGCTTCTGGTGGAGACGTTAGAATAGTATACGGCTTAGGAGATGCTGTGAAAATGGCTGAGAAGAAACCGGACAAGGATTTTGTGTTTTTTGCCATTGGATTTGAAACCACAGCACCGTCTACTGCCGTTGAAGTCTTAAACAAGCCGCCTGAAAACCTCAGCTTTCTCGTCGCTCATAGGTTGATTCCTCCAGCCATGGAACTGCTTCTAGGCGTAGGAGACTTGCACATAGACGGTTTCATAGCGCCTGGTCATGTTTCCACAATTATCGGAATGAAGCCATATGAGATATTTCCTAAGGCGTACCGTATGCCTACTGTGATAGCCGGATTTGAGCCCTTAGACGTTTTCTTCGCCATTTCCATGCTGCTCCAGCAGATAAAAGACGGCGAAGCCAAACTAGAGAATGAATATAAACGTTCTGTCACGTGGGAAGGCAACATCAAGGCGCAGAAACTCATGGAGCAAGTGTTCAATGTGGTGAATGGACATTGGAGGGGTCTTGGAAAGCTTCCCTTTTCAGCGTTGGCGTTAAAGGAAGAGTTCGCAACGTATGATGCAAGAAAAAAGTACGACCTACAAATCAAACGTTCCAGAGACCTACTACCCGGTTGCCTCTGCCACCTAGTCATGATTGGAAAGATAAAGCCTCCTGAATGCTCTCTTTACATGAAGGATTGCAGGCCTCAAGCTCCAAAAGGAGCGTGTATGGTCTCCATCGAAGGCACCTGCAGAATCTGGGCCAGACACAAAGTCACAAAAGCCTAGGTGAAACCAAAACCGTCGTTTAGATTTGGAATATTGCTAACAAATTCTTGGAACCGGGTCTCCGATTGGAGGCGCCAAAATTCTTTTTCCGCCTACAAACGTTTCGAGAACAACTTCGCTAAAGTCCTCAGTTGCTTCTCCTATTATTTGGGCGTTTCTGCCTTCCCTCGTCTCTCTTAACGCTGCCAATATTTCTTCAGCCTTCTGGGGCACGACTCCTATCACCACCTTGCCCTCGTTTCCAATCTCCAAGGGGTCTATACCCAGCATTTCGCAAGCTGCCTTCACGTCTCCCCGTATTGGTACCTTCTCCTCCCGTATCAATATCCCAATCTTGGACTTTTCGCTCCACTCATTTAGCGAGTTGGACAGGCCGCCTCGAGTTGGATCCTTCATGGAAACGATTCCACCTACGTTCAGCAACTTCATTACCAATTTGTTCAGCGGAGTTACGTCAGACGTGATCTGGCTTCCAAAGTTGTAGCCTTCCTGAGCTGACAAAACGGCCAGTCCATGATCTCCCATGGTTCCGGAAACGACGATTTTGTCGCCTTTTCTCAGATTGGAGTCTAAAATCCAGCGCGAACTAAAGGGACGGTGCTTCTTCACTTCAACGATGTTCCTTTCTAGTACTTCGTTGCGTTTTCCTATTCCAGAAGTGTTGATGACGCATCCTCCTAGACCCCTCTTCTCAACAACTTTCGTGTCACCTGTGATGATGTATACTCCAGCTTCTTTGCATGTCTTCTCCATGCTTTCCAAAATTCTCTCCAAATCTGCTATTGGAAGACCTTCCTCTAGCACAAAGCCTGATGCAAGAGCAAGGGGTTCGGCGCCCATCATCGCTATGTCATTAACCGTGCCCGCAACAGCCAGCCTTCCAATGTCACCGCCTGGAAAAAATATGGGCTTCACCGCATGGGAATCTGACTTCAAAACTATGTCATTTATTACCGCCGAGTCGTCGAGGGCTTCCAACGGAACCTCAGCGCTACTCCCACCAAGGTGCCTCAGCATATACTTCTTGATTAGATCGTTCATGACGGTTCCGCCAGCGCCATGAGCCATAGTTATTCTTTCCATGCCCAAACACTCCATAGAAACATTGAAGAATGGGCATTCTTAAACACTACCGAGAAAGCGTAAACAGAGTTCAATTTGACTTGAAGTTTCTACTTTAGTCAACCTGTTTTTGAGGACTTTACAAAAGAACAATTAATAAGGTTTATAACAGTTTATGTCGCCTTAATTCACTTCCAAACAGGTACGCTAGGCAGCTGTTCAGGGTTGGGATAAAAAACGCCCATGAAACTGCTCAAAAACGAAACGGAAAGCAAACTTACGATAGAGATGATTTTGCACGCAAAGCGATACTCCCTAGCTTTAGACAAAGACAGATGCACAGGCTGCGGGATCTGCATGGAAATCTGCCCCCGAGAGGCTATTGAAATCAAAAAAACTCCTAAAGAAGATGGAAAAAAGGCTAAGCCTCCGACTATTGACATCAGCAAAGAAAATTGCCACTACTGTGGGATGTGCGACCCCATTTGTCCTTTC
>PIXS01000277.1 GCA_003096255.1 Candidatus Bathyarchaeum sp.
AAGATTGCAGGTCATTGGTTAGGAGACCAAGTATCAATGGACGCTTATCCTCCTGCACAGACACTATATGCTGAGTTCAACGATTTAGCTCCAGAGACTGGTCACGTGTTATGGGCAAAACCGATAACCCAAGGAGGCTTAGCTGGAGGTCAATCTTGGCAACAGGGCTTCCAACAAGGAGACGCTTACGAACCTAAATGGACTGGCTCAATAATCATCGGCGGAATACTATTCTACAACGAATTCGAAACAACAGGAAGCGAAACTGGTCTTGAAAGAAACGTTATTGCAGTAGACCTGCATACTGGAGAAGAGCTATGGCATAAACCGCTTCTTGACAGATCTGGCAACAACCGAAACTTAGATTTTGGTCAAGTATTCTTCTGGGATTCATACAACGAACACGGAATTTTCGGTTACTTATGGGCAGACGGTGGCGGTGAATGGAATGCATTTGACCCATTCACTGGACGGTGGGAATACACAATGGAGGGCGTTCCTTCCGGTACTAGGATGTATGGTCCCAAAGGAGAAATCTTCGTCTATACAGTGAATACTGGTGCAGGCTGGATGACCCTGTGGAACTCATCTCGAGTAGTTTCCAATCACGGAAGCTGGAGACCACATGGCAACGTATACTCAGAAGAAGATACTCTGGAAGGAATTGAATGGAACGTAACTATACCTCTAGGATTGGTAGGAAGTGTCGACAAAGTTCGTGAAGGCATAATACTCGGAACAAACTACGACAAGTACACCTTAACTATCGAAGGTGATAACAATGCTCACTATTGGGCAATAAGCACTAAACCCGGCGAAGAAGGAACACTACTATACAACGAAATGTGGACTCCTCTACCCCTTAATGTTGCTCATTACGACGTACAAGATGCAAGCGTAGAAGACGATGTATTCTGTGTATCTGTCGCAGAAAGCCGAACTCACTATGGCTTCCGCCTTAGCACAGGTGAACTGCTTTGGGGTCCAACTGAAGAGCAGCATTACACTGACAATTGGGGTTATTCTTCAAGTAACAGTTGGGACAACATCTACGATGGCAAATACTTCTCAGGCAACTACGGTGGACAAGTATGGTGTCGTGATACTGAAAATGGTACAACCTTGTGGGTGTACAACGTAACTGACCTTTACAACGAGAACCTACACAACAACAAATGGCGTTTCAGGCCTGCCTTCTTTGCTGACGGAAAACTGTATATCGAGAACACTGAGCATAACCCATTCGATCCACAACACCGTGGTGCACCATTCGTATGCATTGACATCGAATCAGGTGAGGAAATCTGGAGGATGCCTTACCGTGGAAGTGAATGGAGCTCTACTCCAATCATTGGAGACAGCATAATAGCGATGTACAATGAATACGACCAGCGCATATACGCTATGGGCATAGGAGCAAGCAGAACCACAGTTTCAGTCCAAAACGACGTCATTACACAAGGAAATAGTGTAATGATAAAGGGCACCGTAACCGACGTCTCACCAGGCACTGAAGATGCTGGTATCAAACTGCGCTTCCCTAACGGCGTAGCTGCAGTATCTGATGCAAGTATGACGGACTGGATGCTTCACGTGTATAACCAGTTCGAGTCTCCAGCTGATGTTGAAGGTGTCGATGTGTTCCTCGTTGTTGAAGACCCTAATGGCGAATATTACTCAGCAACTGTTACAACCGACAGAAACGGCATGTTCAGCCACATGTGGGCTCCCGCTGTTGTAGGAGAATACAAGGTCACTGCACTATTCGAAGGCACTAACGGCTACTTCGCTTCACAGTCGACAACAGCCTTTGGAGTCGACCCAGCTGCAGCTAATCCAGGATACCAAGGTCCAAGTGCTGATGAGATTGCAACAAGGACAGTCAACATGATGCCACAATTCCCAGACGTTCCTACAGTAGAAGAGATTGCTCATGAATCTGCAACAAGGACAATCAACATGCTTCCACAATACCCAGACACTACCTGCCCAGAAACTCCAGCATACCTGACAATCGACATCGTCATCATAGTACTGGTTGTCGTCGTGCTAATCATCGGACTATACTGCTGTTTCATGAAAAAACAGAAATAACCCAAAATTTTCCCTCCCCTTTTTTTGTATGGGAGGTAGCACCTGAGAAGAACAAAAACGGGGCTGAAAAGGCTCAGGCATGGGAAATGAAGCGTACAGAAGCAATAGTGAAGCCTAGTTCCATTGTTTTTCATCCCCTCTTTTGGACCCCACGCAGGAGCCTCAGCACACCCATGTTCTTCTCAGTTACGATATGTACGCCATCAAAAAGTGAATGCTCTAGAGAGAGGCTGAATGAGCTTTGGAAAGTTTCAGTCTATATTGATGCTAGGGTTTTGTTCATTTTTTCCCTGCCGCTCCTTTCCGAAGCCCCAGTTAACTCTTCTCTAGAACCTGACACAGAATACAGTTACTGTAATAAACGTGCAGATATTCCTGCCTAAATTACGTGCCCCGTTTTTTGGCTGTGACTTGGTGTCAGCCATACGTCAGGGGACTGGTACTTGAAAAGTGGATGTTTTTATCTTCCAATCCCGACAAGCATAAAAGAAAGTCGGCTAAACCGTCAGCGTTTGTGCTCATATCCACCATTATGAACTCAACACTTAACAATAAGATGAAAAATGTTCTAAACTTTTATGAAATCACCGTATGAATTCTCTTAAACCAATAATCAACAAAAAAAGGAGGAAAATCCGAGATGCTTCAATGCACCATCGGAACATTTACTCTTCAAGCTTTGCGCGTTTCCGTAGATAATGTGAGCCTGCTAGCAGAGCGACGGATGATATTACAGCCATGACTCCGAAGGTTAAGCCTTCAGGTATTGGTTCCTGTGAAAAGCCAGTGATTGCACCCCATGAATCTGGTACATCTGCAGAACTGTCTGGTGCCCATGTTGCAAGTGTGCTTGTGTTTGCGTCGTAAGCTGCAATTCTCATTCCAGTTGGTGGTTGCGTAGGAATTCCAACGGAACCTGACGTTTTGTCTGACTCAACGACTTCTAGAATCCAGTGTGGTGTGGCATTCAACGGGGAAGCGTCAATTGTGTTGCTCCATGTGATTTCTCCTGCGTCTGGTGTTACTTCGGTCCAGCCTGCGCCATTTCCTTGGTACACTGTCATGGTTGTGTGACCAACAATTTCTATCATGAAGTCACCGCTATCAGGAGCAGAGCCCCCAGTATTTTGGTCATCAAAGCAGATTTGCCAGTAGTCGCCTTCATCAGTAGTGTTGTCTGTGAAAATTTCTACAAGCCAATGCAAACCATAAGTACCAAAGTCGATGTTGTATCCAAATTGTCCTGTTGCGTTTCCAGTCATATCTGTGATTGGAGAGTCAGTCCATTCGTCTGGGCTAGTCCACATTCCATCAACAACCGTTGGGGTCTGAATTGCATACTCTAAGATTCCATAGTCTGTGTTGCCTGCAATGGTTGTTCCAACTGTTACTAAAAAGACAAGACTGCAAAGCATGAATATTGACATCCCTCTCTTCATTACAAAATAACCCCCATCTATATTGTACACTACATTTTCATCTAATTCGCCTTAAGAGCTTTTCCACGTCAATTATTAATGAGGAAGCTGAATGTTGTTGAATTAACCAACGTTCCGTAATGAAAAATTATACATAACGATAAAACCCGTTCTAAACTTCTTTAATTGCCTTCTGGATTTTTCTGTAAATCAATGTTGTTTTTCGTCAAAAAACTGGTAAAAAAGGGAAGTTTTGTGGGAGCTTTCTCCCCTCTGATGAGCGTTCAACTTTAGACTTGCTTAAGTTTGGACCATGACTTACCATGTTGTAGTCACTGGCTAGCTCCTGCTAAGACCAGGCAACATCAAAGCGGTCAAGGTTCATCACCTTGTTCCACGCCGCTACGAAATCGTGCAGGAACTTCTCTTGGGAGTCATCACATGCGTAGACTTCCACCAAAGCCCGGAGTTGAGCGTTCGAACCGAAGATGAGGTCAACGCGAGTGCCTGTCCACTTGAGTTTGCCCGTTGCGTGGTCGTGCCCCTCAAACACGTCTTTGTCTTCTGAGGTTTCCTTCCATGTCGTGCTCATGTCAAGCAGATTCACGAAGAAGTCGTTAGTGAGCGTCTCTGGCCTTTTGGTGAAGACGCCGTGCTGTGATTGTCCGAAGTTTGCATTCAAGACGCGCATTCCTCCAACGAGAACCGTCATCTCAGGAGCAGTAAGTGTCAGTAGTTGTGCTCGATCAACCAGCAATTCCTCTGCAGATACTGCGTATTTAGTTTTGAGGTAATTACGGAAACCGTCTGCAACTGGTTCAAGTACACCGAATGACTCCACGTCAGTTTGCTCCTGCAATGCATCAGTGCGTCCCGGCGTGAAAGGAACTGTTATATCGTAACCAGCATTCTTTGCAGCCTGCTCGATACCTACACATCCACCCAAGACAATCAAGTCAGCAAGCGAAACCTTCTTTCCTCCTGACTGCGAACTATTGAATTCCTCTTGGATTCCTTCAAAAATCTGCAGCACAGTTTTCAATCGATACGGCTCGTTCACTTCCCAATCCTTTTGCGGCGCAAGACGGATACGTGCCCCATTTGCACCACCACGCTTGTCAGAGCCACGGAACGTAGATGCCGAAGCCCAAGCGGTCGAAACCAGCTTCGAGATTGACAAACCTGAAGCAAGAATTTTACCCTTGAGCTCTCCAATATCGTCCTCATCGATCAGTTCATGATCAACTGCTGGAACTGGATCTTGCCAGATCATTTTCTCCTCTGGGACCTCTGGACCGAGATAACGCGAGCGCGGACCCATGTCACGGTGCGTCAGTTTGAACCACGCCCGCGCAAAAGCATCTGCAAACTCGTCAGGATTCTCATGGAAGCGACGGGAAATCGGCTCGTAGATTGGGTCCATCCGCAATGCCAAGTCCGCAGTAGTCATCATAGTTGGTACACGCTTCGATGAATCATGAGCTGACGGCGCTAAGTCCTTATCAGCAACATCCTTTGGTCTCCACTGCCAAGCACCACTGGGACTCTTAGTCAATTCCCACTCGTAGTCGAACAGCATGTGGAAATAACCCATGTCCCATTGGATCGGATTCGGAGTCCATGCACCTTCTAAGCCGCTGGTGATCGTGTCATCTCCCTTGCCACTACCGAAACTACTTTTCCAGCCAAGTCCCTGATCTTCGATGCTGGAGCCCTCTGGGTCTGAACCAACAAGGGAAGGATCACCTGCACCATGACATTTGCCCAAAGTGTGCCCTCCAGCAATGAGTGCAACGGTCTCTTCGTCGTTCATTGCCATGCGTG
>PIXS01000278.1 GCA_003096255.1 Candidatus Bathyarchaeum sp.
ATTTGGTTAAAGGCGTTTTTTGCTTCCTCAGGACCGTTGATGTTGAGCATTACTCCGCCCACGTCAAATTTGTGGAGAACATCAGGGGATATTATTTTGAGGACTGTTGTGCATCCCATTTCTTCGGAATATTTTGCTGCTTCCTCTGCAGTTTTTGCTATCTTCAACTTTGTGACGGGTATTCCGTACAGTTTACAAACAGTTTTTGCTTCATGCTCAAGGAGGCACTTTCTTCCCTCAGCTTCAGCGTTCCTAAAGATTTCGTCTACTTTTCCCGACAACGTCAACAACCTTGTTCTCAACTGTCGATTATGTTCTGTCTCTAACTATTACCCACATATAAGCATTAAATCCTGTCCTTTCTTGCTAACCACTATTCTGTTCTTTAACAAAAAATCAAAACACAAAAAAACACGAACAATCAAACGTCAGCCTTCAAGGCTCGCCGTCACTGTTTCGCCACATTGAATGTTTTTTCTGCCACCGAAACACAGGCCAAAAGGTCGTCGATGGTGGCTATGAGGGTTTGTAGCCGTGTTTGGCATTCTACTGTTGTGAGAACGTCGGAGCCTTTCCTTACTGTTTCGATGTGTAGTCCTGGGGGGACTTCGAGGTTGTCTGGGGAAACAGCTTTTGCTACTGCTTCTGCTTCCCGTTCGTTCTGGTAGGTTAGGCGAATTTCAGCTTCCAATCTGTTCCCCCGCCAACTGCTTCTTGACTAGAGTGTTTACTGTTTTTATGAATTGTTCCACGTTTTTTATGGGTACTTGGGCTCCAGCCGCAACGTCGTGTCCTCCGCCTCTGCCCGAATGTTTCTCTGAGGCAACCTGCATGATTTTTCCGAGGTTCAAGCCCTTCTGTATCAGGGGTTCTGAGCCTCTGGATGACACCTTAACTTGGTCTTCGCCAGATATGGTGGCGTACACGATTAGAGGTTTTCCTAACTGAGTGAGAGTTGTTGACAGTATGGTGCAGACTGGGCTGATAACTTTCTCGTCTAAAAAGCCGTCTCCCCTGACAACGTAGATGCTTTCCAGCTCCTCTAGCCTTCCCTTCTTCTCGGTTACCCAACGAAGATACTTGGTGATGGTAGCTCTGTAATCCTGAATAACATTTGTTGCCTCTTCCAGACACTTTTTGCGGTCACCCATACAGATGGCTGCACCTAATCCCGCCTTGTCCATACGTCCAGTAGCATTAAGGAGCACAGAAAACTCTCGGGCGCTCCTGAGAGGAGTCCACGGCTCCTCCTTAGCTAACGTATAAACTTCCCCTACCAAATCGAAGGCAGTGTCTCCAGCCATGCCCTTAGACACCAGATGGTCGGCGATTGCAGAAAGCAGCTTCTTCTTCTCATCAGATGACAGGTCTCTTAAGGCGCGCCACTTGTCATTCCGTTTAGGTTTGATTCCCAAATTTACAAGAAAGGCTAGGCTTTTGTCTTCTTCTCCGCTAATATCTGGAATAAAGGGGTTTGTGGTGCGAGCCAGAGCCTGATGTATGGGACGTGTTTCCCTTCCAAAGAACAGCAAATCAGTTTCTACCTTGAGGCAGCCCGACTTTACGGCGTCCTCTACTATGGTCTGGTTGACGTTTCCCAGCTTCCGTTCCTTGTTTTTGTCCTGCAGGTCACCTAAGGCGCCCACAACACCAAGACACGCCAAATCAATGTTGTTCTTGTCCATCGCCTTGGCAACCAAGTAGGCAACTCCTGAGCCGCTGATGTCACGGGTTCCATCTATTTCATGAACATGAGGATTAACCTGAACAAAACTGGCGGGAGCATCTGCAGCGGGTGAATGATGATCAAGAATAACTACGTCCTTGCCAGCTAACCGTTCTCCCAGCAAATCAAGGTAACCGCTTCCCATATCAGTGAATACGGTTAATGGAGCATTCTCTGCGGCGATTCTGTCAGCAACCTTCTCGTCCATCCACCTTTCAAGACGCAAACGAAACCTTGCCCCTGCCCTCAAAAGCGCCTTTCCCATGATGCCCGCAGCCGATAAGCCGTCAGCGTCTACGTGAGAATGTACATGAACTGTGTCGCCTTTTTTGGCATGCTCTAGAATAAGGTCTGCTGCCTCTGTTGCATCGTTCGTGAGGAGGGCAATCTGTTTCTTGCTTATGGCCAAATTAAACCCCAAAGACTAGAAGAGGGCGATTGCTTTTGGCGAGTATTTCCAGTCTGCTGGTAGTACGCCTCGTTTTTTGTAGTATTTGGAGAGCTTGTAGATTTTTGCCTCCGTTATCTGGAGTGCCCTCTTGTTATGCAGGTCTGACTTGTTTTTGTCGTAGTGAACATGAAGACGTGCAGCCTGCCGTAAAAGATTCTCTAAATCTTCAGGAAGAGTCGAAACCATCTTCCTTTCTTTAAGTATCTGAGTGATGGATTTCCCTGTGATGGGCGTAGCCAAAGGGATACCATGCTGGTCACGAAGAATTATTCCAATCTTGCTTGGAGGATGTCCCTCTTTAGCCAGTTTCATAATTAGGGCTTCAACTTCTTCAGCTGTGTATCTGCACCATGCTGGTGGTCTCTTGGTTACAGGTCTTGTTTGATGGGACATTCCCTTTTCTTGTTTTGGCATATTACTCGCTTCTCCGAAGCTCCTTTATGGCGGAGGGGACGCGGGTATTTAAAATCTTCGTTTGTTAACCGAAGAATACCATTCCCCAAACTTTCTCAGAGCATCACCACGATGAGAATACCCGTTTTTTTCTGTTGTGGTCATCTCCGCAAAGGTTCTGCCGTCACCCTCATGGGGCACAAATATAGGGTCGTAGCCGAAGCCAAACGTTCCTTGTTCTTGGAAAGAAATTTTTCCTTCCACTTTGCCCACAAAACAGATTGGCTCTTCCTCTGGGGTGGCGAAGGCAACAACTGATTTGAAGTGGGCACTACGGTTTTCAATATCCTTCATTAGCTTGAGAATGCCCTCTAGCCCAACTGTGTTGTAGACGTATTTGCTGTAGGGTCCAGGAAACCCCTTCAGGTCTTCAATGAAGAGCCCAGCATCCTCCACAAAAACGGGCAATCCACAGTTCTTGACAGCATCTAAAGCACTAAACTTGGCGATGTTTTCGAGGCTGTCATCCTGAATCTCTAGGGCTTCTACTTTGAGTTTGGCTGTTGCCAGTTTGTATTCGCTGAGGATTCGGCGGGCTTCCTGAAACTTGTGTACATTGCTTGTTACAAAGTAGGCTACTTTACCCATTGGAAAGCTGGCTGTAACTTTGCACGATTTCATGGTGTCATCATCTTCGTTAAGCTCTATTTCTGCTTGAGGTCAGGATATTTTTCTCTGATTTTCTGGTCTGCTATCTTGGCTATCATCGCGTTAGAGATAAGCACATATTTTGCGTTTTTGAGGTGCATCAGTTCTGCGGGTTTCTGGTCTTCGGTTACAAGAAGCAGATTATTTTCTGCCGCATACTCCGCAACTGCCCTGTCCTTTGCTCCCCGTAGCCCCGCCTCCTGAACAGTCAACACGTCCCAGCCTAAAATCTCAAAATACTCCTTCAAACCCGAATACATCTCATCAAGCAGAAGCCTCAACAAACAACACCTCAATAATAGTAAGGCATCAGCACAAGAAGCTTTCAACTTTTTGGTGCAGAATTTTCTTTTCTTTCTGCGACGTAGCGTCCTCTTTTTTCTATTTCCCTGATCTTGGCTGCAACCTGTTTTGCTTCTTCTTGTCCCACGGATTCGGCGTATCCCTTCATGACTGCCTTGAAGCATTCTGTTGCGTGCTTGTAGTGGGTGCTCTGGAATGCCCGCTTCATGAGATGCAGGTCAACTCCTTTGGGCTCCAGTTCTATGGATCTTTCGCTTAAGCCGAAGTCAACAAATACAATCTTGCCGTATGGTGTCAGAATCATGTTTGAGGTTGTGAGGTCGCCGTGTATTATTCCGTGTTTGTGGAGGCGTCCAATCATCCTGCCCATAAGACCACTCAAGCGCAGTCTTTCTTCTTGAGAGACCGTGTCCAGCACTTCTTTGACCTGTTTTCCTTCCACAAACTCCATGACAATGTTTGCTTCTTCCACATCAACCTTGAAGATTGTTGGCGTGGGAACCCCTGCCTCCTTGGCTTTGTGGATAATGTTTGGCTCATGCACTGTCCTCTGAGAACGAATCATTGTGTCCAGTTCTGGCGTCCGATACTTTTTGGGGTGCCGCCTCTTCATGATGACTTTACGGTTATGCCATGTCTCCAAGTATAGGCTGGCTTCGGCGCCCTTCTTAATCAGCACAACTTAAGCCTCCACCCATGGAGCATACACTTCCTCAAGACGCCACTTCACATCCACGTAACTCTTTTCGATGGGCGTAGTAATGCCGCTCTTATAAGCAAGAACTCCTGCCCAAGCAATCATAGCTCCGTTGTCTGCGGCAAGCTTCAAAGGAACAACACAGAAGCGGGCATCATGCTCCTCCGCTACCACCGCCAGCATAGACTGCAGCTTCTTGTTTGCAGCCACGCCTCCAGTCAAAAGTACTTCAGGTTTTTCGGTGTGAGCCAAAGCCCGTTCAGTCACCTCGGTCAACATAGAAAAGGCAACCTCCTGC
>PIXS01000279.1 GCA_003096255.1 Candidatus Bathyarchaeum sp.
CTAAAGCCCGCTTCAACCCCTCATAAGAAAACGTGTTACGCAGAAGGTCTTCAACAGGAATTATCAAATAACCACCATTTGCCTTATGCAAGAATCCACCGCGAATCATGGTAAAATCAGTAATTAGGGCACCAAACTGTGCCTCGCGCTCGATTCGTCCAAATAAATGATGATACGTTGGATTAGAAGCCATAACCACGGGTGCTCCTGTTTCTTGGGAGTTGTCCACGACCACGTTGACCTCATATTTGCGCAGGGCACCTTCACGCATCCAAGGCATCTGAAAAGGCATCTGAGATTGCTGTTGCTCTTTAGGATTTTGAATAAACTGAGCAAAATTATCCAAGATGTCAGATTGAACTTTTTTGAGAAAAGCAGCTACATCTGGAAAACCCACGTAGCGGCTTGCAAGTTCATCGACCAAGGTACCTATTGCGTACATGGCAACTTCGCGATTGACTTTGTCTATTTCTTCATGGGCCTGCCTGTCTACATCCATGAATTGTCGCATGGCGCTTCTTAGTTTGGATTCAAGCTGGGAGCGTTTTTCTTGGATTTCACTTTTGGTTTTGGGTGAAAGTGCAAGAATTTCTTCTTGGCTTAAGGGTTTTCCGTTGATTACGGGTATTAGCATTAGACCCAATGGTCCGCCTTGGATGACAAAGCCTTCTTTTTGTGCTTCGATGTTGAGCTTTTCGATGAGTTGCTTTCGTTTAGCTTCAACCTGTTTTATTGCAAGTTCTCGGCGCACACTGTAGTCTTCGCTTTCAAAAGCCTTGCGCAAGGAACGTTTGGCATCTTCAATAAAAGCCTTCATATCCTTTTGGAAATCCTTCCCTTTCCCAGAAGGCAACTCTATAGCCTTAGGCGTGTATTCGTCATCAAAATTATTCACATAACACCAATCCGATGGAACAGGCTTTGTCTGAGCAAGCTTATCCAAAAAATTCTTAACGGCCGTTGTTCGTCCCGTTCCAGGATAACCAGCAACATAAATATTAAAACCATGATTCTTAATGTCCAAACCAAATTTTAAAGCACGAACCGCTCTCTTTTGCCCGATAATTTCCTGAAGCGGCGTGAGCTCACTGGTGCTCTTACATTTCAAAAGATTAGGGTCACAGGTTCGCCTAAGCTTACTAACAGACAATTCAGTACCCACATAATTCACCTTCAAGATACAGCAGAAAGAAACAAGATAGTTTACCTAGCCAGAAAATAAAAGTTTACCCCTAAAATGAGCAGACAATGAAGCTTAATTCAAACAAATCAGCATCAAAAAACCAAAAACTGTTGTACAAAAATACTAATTCACTGTCCACAAAACTTTAAAGGGTCGACCGCTTATGAAAAAAATGAGTTGGGTCTCAGAGGGGGATTGCTAGGATGGTGCGCCATCGACTCAGCATTTCTGCACACTCTGAGCCCAAACTCTCTTGCTAACACTTTTCAAACTTGATCTGTGAGGCGGGCGGTTGTTTTGTTGGTTCCAAAAAGCAGATAAGAGCAAATGGTCTTTGGTAGTAGATGTTTTCTGGGTGTTGGTAGATGGCGAAATATCGTTGTACTGTTTGTAATTATGTTTATGATGAGTCCAAAGAGTCTGTTGGGTTTTTGGATTTGCCTAAGGAGTGGGTGTGTCCTGTTTGTGGTGTACCTGCAAGTGTTTTTGTTTTGTTAAGTGATAAGGAGGAGGCTCCTAAGAAGGCGAATCGGACGGTTTCGGATGTTCTTGTTGATCAGATTTCGCAGTGGGGTGTACAGTATGTTTTTGGCGTTCCGGGAACCTCGACTTTGGGCGTGGTTGATGCGATACGCAAAAACCCCAAAGTTAAGTATATTCAGGTGAGGCACGAGCAGGTTGCTGCGTTTATGGCTTCGGCTTATGGAAAACTCACGGGTAACGTAGCAGCTTGTTTAACGGTTTCAGGACCGGGAACAACCAATTTGGCTACGGGACTATTTGATGCAAGCTTGGATCAGGCGCCTGTGCTGGTTTTATCGGGTATGGTTGCCAGAGAATTCATTGGACCAGGCTCAATACAGGAAATTGATCAGCATAGCTTCTTTGAGCCTATGTGTGTTTTCAACAAGATCCTAATGAGTCCTGAGCAAACAACTATGCTTGCTACGCTAGCGGTGAAAACTGCTCTGCTTGACCGAGGAGTTAGCAACATAGGCATACCAAATGACGTTCAGAAATTGTCCTATGATGCGCCTATTCAGCCTTTGGAGGGTAGGATGCCTAATCTTGCTTTTGCTCCCGAAGAGGGGCTCATCAAAAAAGCAGCCCAGGTTATTGATCAAGCTCAGCGCCCAGTAATTGTTGCGGGATACGGAGCAAGAGGTCAAGGAAACAAGCTATTAGCGCTTGCAACCAAAATTTCTGCACCCATAGCTACAACGTTTAGAGCCAAAGGCGTAATTGACGAAGACCATCCTTACTGCGCGGGAATTCACGGAGATTTAGGAACTGTAGCCGCAGCAGAGTTTGTTCGCAATTCTGACCTACTTATTGTTGTGGGTTCCTCATTTAGCGACTTAACCCATCTCCCAGAGAAAAAACTGGTGCAAATCGACATCAACATGAAAAACATCGGCAGAAAACACCCAGTTGAAATTGGTCTGTTAGGGAACAGCGCTGTGGTTTTGCCTAAATTAACCGCTAAGGTTGTGTCAAAACAAAACAGTGATTACCTCAACAAGTTATCTCAACTAAAGCAGCAGTGGGAAGCGCAGCTTGAACATGAAGCAGATAACAGGCTTTCTCCGCTTCGACCACAGTATATCATGAAGGTTCTGAATGAGAAAATTGCCGATGACGCGGTTATTGCCTTGGATGTTGGGGAGAATGGCTGGTGGTTTGGAAGGAACTTTTCGATGAAAAAAACGCAAAAACTGGTGATGAGTGGGCTTTTGGCGTCTATGGGAACAGGATTTTCAGGAGCTTTGGCATCGGCGCTTGCTTATCCAGAGCGGCAGATAATTTGCATCTCAGGCGATGGTGGTTTTACGATGGTTTTGGGTGATTTCTTAACTGCGGTGAAGTATCGTTTGCCGATTAAGGTTTTTATCATCAACAACAAGAGTTTGGGCATGATTATGCAAGAGCAAAAGGTAGAGGGTTACCAGAGCAGCCAAACAGAACTTCAGGATTTTAATTTTGCCAACTACGCCACCGCCGCAGGAGGAATGGGAATAAAAGTCACGCAACCCAGTGAACTTGAAGAAGCAGTGGACAAAGCCCTTGCCTCAACAAAACCAACCATAGTCGACATTGACACAGACCCTCGTAGATTCCTCTAACCATCTTTTTCTGTGTGCGAGCAATTGTTTTGGTCCATCGAAATGTTTATGCACACAAATCTTATTCAGACACAATGGGATATTATTGCATATGATTATGAGTCTGTGCGGGATTTGAAATGAAAAAGTATTGTGTAATTGTTAGTGTTCTTGCTGTTACAGCCTTAATTGTGGTCTCAGCGATATTACCCACTGCAAATGCGTTTACTTTTGAATACAAAGATAACTATCTTGGTTTGCTTAGGGTTAGTGCAAATCCCGACACTGCTAAACCGGGAAGCATAATAACGGCCAACATAACGGGGAGCCTGATCAATCCAAATCAATCGGCAATTTTCCAAGTACGGTTTTATTTGGATACTACTTCGCAGTCTGGTTTGCTTGTGGGTCAATCTGATTTGTCGCTTCCAACGGGGAGTGCAGCAAACAGCCTAATTGATCAAGTTGTCATCCCCTCAGAGGCACTAAACAACACTTACGTCTACGCAAGCATATCCGATGGTAATAGGGTATTTTCCAAAATTCCCGTAGCTCTGATCCAAAATCCAACCTACAGCGACCTGCAAGAAGAAATTGACACCTTAAAATTGCAAATTGATAGCCTTACTGCGCAACTTGAGGGACTACAAGGCGATACTGGCGACCTGCAAGATCAAATAAATTCATTACAAACTCAAAAAGCAGATTTACAATCACAGC
>PIXS01000280.1 GCA_003096255.1 Candidatus Bathyarchaeum sp.
CATAAGCATCGATTGCAAGCCGCTTCGCATTTCAGAGTTTAAGCCCAAAATAACTGTAGATGGCAGCTTTAGCCACAATGAAACCGTAACCGTGCGGGTACGCATTGAGTTCATCGACAACTCTGTCTCCGGCGGCATCACCAAAACCTTCTCTTCGGCGGAGTCACAGTGGTTAACCGATGACGATTTACTTAGGCTGTTTCCGTCGCAGAACGTGATTTGGCAGATTCTGGTAGATGCAAAAGCCAGCAGTGGCAGCACGGACGCGTCGGTTACTGTAAGTGGCTACGGCGTAGCCCAATAGCGTTTACTGGAATTTAGATGGGTGGACGGAATTTGAATTGTCCACAATCCTAATGAGGACCTATTTGGAATGATCAAAACGAATTACGAATTGTATAGATAAAGAACCAACACGAACCTGAGTATTGGTAGGTCCGATAGCAGTGGAGAACACTGAAGCGTTCAACCTTGAAATGGACCACGATTCAAGTTAGCTATCAAAACCTTACATTATGATGGCCGTCTTCAAACCGCATTCCCTTACGGGAGTCCGCTATCAGACCCAACTTATTCTAAGATGTCGCCCTAAAAAAAGTTTTTTAATCACACCCAATTCACTATAATAATTGATGCAAACTATCCCTAAAATCGACTTTTTTTATATTGATTTTATGCGTGTCATGCCCACTCTAACGCATTTTATAGATAAGACTACATTAAAAGATCACTTCACTTTTTTAACACAACCCACTCTGTTTGGATCACAATATCTACTTGAAGTAGAAAATCCGTCCGCACGTTATTTTATTCACAATTTGGGTGCTCTAAAAACCCTGCCTACCTGGAAATGGCATTATTCTTTTTGGCGAAACATTTTTGTTGGTCCTAACTTGCCAAACTACATTCAAAGTTACTTAGGCGAACATTTTGGCTATTTTCCTTTTTTAATTTCATCAACCGCCACTTTATCGATTAAGCCCGATCCTAAAATCGAAAGTTCAACAGCCAAGATAATGAATAATGCTAAAGTTGCACTTACATTGCGTTTCTACCCATTTGGAGCAACAGTAATTCACATTATGGTATTTTTCCAAAATGAAGGAGCAGACGTTAAACAATTTATCGAAATACAAAAAGCGCTTCTGAACGAACGATTTTATAATATACAGACCTCCACAAGCGAAACATTAACTCTAGGTCTCTCAGAGATTTTTGATGATACTCAAAAAAAGGTCTACACCGCACTGTATAACCGGCCGCCTAATGGCGCTTTCGAGGCTAAACCTGGAGAAATTCACAGGATAATCTACTTTAATTCAGTCGATTCCGAGCAAATAACGGATGATGATGCGAAGTTAACCTCAGCCGCTCTTATTGGTCTATATCCCGTGAAGAATATTAAGGAGAGCCATGACTTGCTGGCCAATCAAGTTCGGAATAGTAAATTAAAAAAAGACTTAATTATTTTTCATCCAAGCGCCACTCTGCTTTTTGCGCCAAATCTAAACCCGCGCAAGGAGGGTTTCTGTCTCTGGAATAATTCCATAAATGTAGTTGAAATGGCTACATTGCAGAAGTTTATTATTGGAAAAACAAACGATCTACTTAACAAAGCTCTCACAGCCTATCCTGATTTTAGAGAATTTGCCGACAACGCCACCCTCCTACAAGTTATAGGCCGATCTTTTCATTCTCTTCGAGGGAGCCATAGATACTTATACAACGAGATTGACAAAAAGCTTAACCTCTCACTACCCACTGAGCAGTATTTCCATATGCTTGAAAGCCATAGGAATTTTCAAGTTTATGAAGCACTCAAAGAGCAAATCCAAAAAACCGAGACACTGTTAACCGAAATTAAAGAAGTGGCAAGCAATTTTCATTTTAGTCAAATCGGTATTTTGATGATTGATTATTTACTGGATGATACCTCGGATAGTATTAATTCACTATCGTATTTTACTAGAAAACTACGAGAAATTTGTGCCAGAGAACGCCAAGGGAGCAAATTACCAAACGACTCTATGGATGAACGAAATTGTAAAATCGCCATTCTGACAGAAATTACAAAATATAAAAAAGACCTGTTAAACCTTGAGCACTTAATTGAGAAAATTGCGGACCATGTAGAGCAAAAAGGCGTTGACGTTTCTTTGGCACGACTTAAGCTTAGTGAAGCAAAAAAGATAGGCATAGTTGACTATACGTATGATTCTACGGCAGCTTTTATGGCAGGAACGAAAGATTATTTTGAGATAATTACTGCTTCAGCTGCTGCATTAACCAAACAAAACGACTATTAAGTAGTCAAGCTGTCAAGAGACCGATCTGGAAATTCATGCTTCAAGGCATTGAAGCCGTTAAAGTTTATTAAGATAGTCAAGTGATAGTTATTTGAGGCTTTTGTGATGTCAAGTTATCCAGAACTTGATTACTTGCTAGAAATTTCAACTCAAATAACTCAAATGCAAGAAACTATTGATAAGTTAAATGAAGTTTCAGAAGTCTATAGTTTGCAGGGCGTTATTACAGCTAACTTAGCTCAAGACGCAGCCAACATGATACAAACGCTCACTCGAGATTCAAACACACTAAGAAAAATCAAACAGAGGGAAAAAACTTTCCCGCTACCAACTGATGAAATGACACGCAGGTCAACCGAAAATGAAATTGAAGAGACAGTTCGCAGTTACCAAAAAGAGTTCCTGCCGGCATACCAAAAAAACGTAGAGAGATTTTTAGGTAAAAAAGATGAGATTAAACAGAAAATCGATGAGAAAAGAAAAGAAGGTAAAACGGTTCCAACTGAAGCTGAAACAAATAGCTCTTTTGATGATGCAAGCAAGAAGTTACAGGAAGCGGTGAAGAATCAGCCAGCGGCTTCGAACGTTTTTAATTCTATTAAGAGTTTTGTGCAGAAAGCCAAACCGTATGTCGAACCCCTGATAGGAGCGGCAAAGATTGTGCTTAAGCTTTTGATGTTATAATTTGAGTATTTTCTCTTTTCTTTTTTTCTTGCCGAGGTGCGCTTAGATAGCTTTTATGATAAAATTGTATAAGTGAAAAATTAGTCGGGAGAGCTAGCTTCACTGCACTAACATAAATACCAATCGGGCTATCTATCGTCTATGGCTGTTTTCGAACGCTTTTGTGAGTTTAGGCAAGAAAGTCTCCATAAAGGCCAATGCCTCTTTGCAAACCTCGGTAGTAGCGAAAAAGTGCTCAAAACAAGCGTAAATTTGGGGAATTGGTTGGTCGGGAGAGCAGGATTTGAACCTGCGACAGCTCGGTATCTGTGGCCTAGACAGGCTAGAATGAAGCCCACCATGGGTAGACCTCTACAGCTTCTCCGTCCACTGGACAAGCCAGCGGGCTCGAGAGCTCTGCCAGGCTGAGCTACCTCCCGTCGGAAACTTAAAGGTGAAGCGAAGGAATTTATGCTTTGCGGATGTGAGTTTCGATTTCTGTGTTAAGCTTCACAAAAATCCAACAGAAAAAAAATGTTTTGTCTTGCGGAAGGTTGACCCCTTTATATAGCTGGGAGAATGCGACTCAACATACTCCCACAACCACAACCGAAAAAACCAACATACATATGCACACCGGAGAAAGAAAACAAACACCCAAACAGCAACCAAAACACAACCCAAACCAAAAAACCAACCCAAAACACAACCAAAACCACCCCCACCCTACGGCAACCACAACTACAACTAAGACAAAAACAACTCAGACAACTGGGAG
>PIXS01000281.1 GCA_003096255.1 Candidatus Bathyarchaeum sp.
CTAGCCAGCTACGGATGCTTTAGGCCCAATAAACATCCACACCACTCGAAGAGCTGGTATTACCGCGGCGGCTGACACCAGACTTGCCCTCTCCTTATTCCCCTAGCGGTCTACACTAGGTAAAAGCCTTCCTCAGCGGATGGCACTCGGGATAGCCCTGTCAAGCTTTCGCTTATTGCAAAGTTTTCGCGACTGCTGCGCCCCGTAGGGCCTGGGCCCTTGTCTCAGTGCCCATCTCCGGGCTTCCGCTCCCACGGCCCGCACCGGTAAAAGGCTTGGTGAGCCATTACCTCGCCAACAACCTGATCGGTCGCGGCCCCATCCTTGGGCAACACCTAGAGCATGATCTAAATGTTTTTTGTCGAAAACTCATTCCAGAGTTATTCACCTATCTGGAATTAGCCCCAGTTTCCCGGGGGTATTCCCGTCCCAAGGGCAGGTTAGCCACGCGTTACTGAGCTGTGCGCTGCGCCTTCTTCGTGGCTGGAAGGCGCTCAACTAGCATGTCTTAGTCCCATCCCGATAGCAGTGGGGTCCGGCAGGATCAACCGGAGTCACGCACAACGCAACTCCGCGATCTGACGGATATAATGTTTATTTCGTACGTTCGGTATGTTATTCTTACTGGATTTGGAGGGAGATCTTCCACAAACGTCAAAGCCCATTTCAGACCTAACATGAGCAATTCTATCAGGTCCACATGTGTGTCCCCGCAATTGGAGGCCAACTCCCGCATCCCTGCAAGGCATTACGCCGTTTCGGTTGGGGTTGAGCCGCCGCCATGTGTTAATTGCGGGGCAGCTGAATTTGCTGAGTTAGTTCAGATGCTCTTCCAGCACATATAAACATTGCGCTATGGCGAGAAATAAACATTACCAAAGGGCAATCAAAGCAGGGAGGTGTCATGTAGCTTGCTGTTCGAGGTTGTTTGCACCTTTTTTAATTTTTTTTAGCAGTGTAGTTTTGTTTGACAGGTCTATTCAGCATTGTTGATCCAAATGAACAGCCCATAGTTACGGGTGCAGGTAAAAGCAATGCAGGGAAAAAAGAGCGTTTTTTGAGAAAAAACAGGGTTTTTTGTCGTTGGCTGTGCGCGGGCAATGTGCGGGGGGAAAAAGTGCGGGGGCGGGCAGGTAAATTACCTCAAGTGTGGAAGGAGTTTTTTAGGTATCAATTGGTCGAATGGGAAAGTATACAAGACAGAAAGGTCAGATGCTATAGCAGGTTAGCGCATTGGTTGTTGTTAAGTGCACGTACTGTGGAAATTCGTTTAAGGTTGATGTTTCAGGAGAGGAAGTTGTTCGGTGCAGTTTTTGTGAGACCAGCTATACGACAAGCATCAAAGATGGAAAGATAATCCTCACTGAAACGGTTTATGAGGGCAAAGACCCTGGCGAACTTTAGCAAATAGCATCAGCTCCAGCAGGCCGTCTTTTTTAGATTTTGTAAGTTATTTGTAGTCTGTTTTTGTTTTTAGTTGGTGCCGGTTTTGTAGTTGTTTGTTTTGATGTTTCGGTCTTTAGGGTTTTTCGTTTGGGGTGAGTTGATCGTTTTTGGTTTGTCGTATTTGTGTTGAACAGATGGCGCCAATGTTTGCAAAGTAAACAATATTTATTAACACTTAATACTTCAGACAGGTTGAAGGGATTATAATGGCATCAAAAAAAGTATCCACCATAGTTATTATTGGCTTAACTATTGCTGCCATAACCATAACTTTGACTAGCTCAGGAGCCCTAAGTGCTCTATCAGCTTCTCAGATTGTGCCTTCTACGGGAACGCTCTCCCCAGTCCAAACAAGCGTAAACATTGGCATATATTCAGACATTATGTGCAGCACAAATGCAACTTCGCTGAATTGGGGAACATTAAAACCTGGAGAAGATACTGTTCGCACAGTCTACGTCAAAAATATTGGTAGTGCAAATGCTACTTTGAGCATGGCAACAGACAAATGGGTTCCTCAGGAGGCTTCTTCATCGATGATACTTTCGTGGAATCGCGAGGGCAAAGTTCTGGTTCCTGATGAGGTAGTACAGGCCACACTCACGCTTACAGTTTCAGAAAACATTGACAGCAGCATAACCAACTTTAGCTTTGATGTCATCATAACGGGCACCACATAAACACACTCCACCCACTTTTTCTCTACAATCAAAGTTTTTGTTTTCTATAGATTTTAGGCATTTCTTAGTGTTAGGGATTTTTCCATGATTTTGAGTAGAATGTTTACTAGTTTGGATATTATGCCAAGACCTGTGAACATTTGGCGGAAATTGTTGATGTCGGCTCGGTTTATTGCCCCAAGCAAGGGTGCTGCGATTAGGTATGAGCATAGGAAGATTATGGCACCTATGATTAGTCTGATCATATCAAAGGTGTTGAATATTGGCAGGGTTAGGTATGTGATTATTGCTGCGAGTGTGGAGGCGAGCATGATTTTTGCGGATGAGGTTATGTTTGTTTTGACTTGGTATTTTTTCCATATCCAGATTAGTCCCCAGACCATGCCGGGGACGCTGGAGAATAGGATAGCAATTATGCTGCCGACGACGCCCATGAATGGTCCCATGTTGGCGAGGTAGGGTATTATGATTATGGCGAAGGGTATGCTTAGTGCCATGGAAAGTGCGCTTTGTTTTAGCAGTTGAGTGGTTTCGCCTATGCCTGTTAGTAGTGTGCCTAGGCTTATGTTGCCTACAATTGCGTAGAGGTTAATTGTTACTGAGAGTGCCAAGAAGAAAGGGGCATCTACGTAGGTTTGTCCAAATAATGTGTAGACAATTGGTGTTGCAAGGACAATTACGGCTAGGGTTGCGGGCACAAGTAGCATGGATGTGTATTTTACGGAGGAGGAAAAGACTGTTTTTAGTAGTTCAGGTTCTTCTTTGGGGTTTAGTTTGGCAAATGCTGGGAATAGAACGGTGGATATTGGAATGGAGATGAAGGTTAGAAGAACCGCGAAGTTAAGTGCTGCATAGTAGTTGCCTACCATGTTGTTGTCTGTTACGTAGATTGCCATGATAAATGCGAACACTTGCGGTAGAACGCCAATTACAATGTTTGAAAGCGTAAGAGGTATGCCATAGCTTATCATGGGTCTGAGATTTGCTATTAGGTTTATTGGCCCGGTTTTTGCTTTTTGGATTTTTCTGTAAAAGGCAAAGTATACAATAATTATTGCCGCTACGGCGCCAGCAGCAACGGAGGCAACTGTACCAACCACAGCTCCAAATACGCCATACCCAATTATTACCAGAAAAGGAGCCACACCCGTTTTTATTATAGCTTGGAAAACTGAGGTGAAACTGTTATAGACCATTTTTTCGTAGCCGACAAATATGCCGTTTGCAGCGGCCATTACTGCTCCTGCAAATATTGATGCTGACATGAGAGCTATTAGTGGCTCGGTTGTTGGTCGTTGTAGAGCTACTGCTAATGGTCCCGCTAAGGCAAAGCATAGCAAAGATAAAGCGGCGCCGCTAATTATTTCAAAAATAACGCCCGAGACAATGACGTCATGTATTTGGGCTTCTTGTTTATTGACTCTTAAGCTGGCTATTTGTTTGGTCATTGCAGAGTTTACGCCCCAGTCGCGGAAGAAGTTTATCAAAGAGGCGGGAATCATAGCAACAGAGTATAAACCATAGCCGTCTGAGCCCAAAATGCGGGTTAGAATTATTGTGCCTAAGGCCATTATTACGGTTGAGCCGACAACACCAATTAGCAGCTGAAAACTTCCTGTTGCTGAGGACTTGCCCATGTCTAATGCTTTATCCATAACCCGCTCACTTGCCCGTACTCTACAGTATTCTATGGTATGTGCCTAAAATCGCTACTGCAACAAAACCCAAAAGAAAACAAAGCAAACCAAAACAAAAGAGCATACAGAATTTTGCATCATACTAAAAATTTAAAAATTAAAGTTGAAAAGGGTTGTTTGTTGGTTTATTGTTCGGAGGGTATTGTGCAAAGCTTTTCAAGAGCTCTTTTTTCGTCGCGGATCTCGCAAAGGCCCCTTTCAACAGTTTCACTGGTTTTTTGGTATTCTTTATATGCAATTAGAAATTCTTGTCCTTTTTCAGTTAACAGGTAGCATTGTTTTTCGGTGTCATGATAAAGCAGTGAAGCACCCATAACTTCATCTAGATACTTTGCACATGATCTTGTAGCTTAAATTAGCTTGATACATAA
>PIXS01000282.1 GCA_003096255.1 Candidatus Bathyarchaeum sp.
AAATATTATGCCAATTATTGTAACTGCATAGAATCCAATAGACTGTATCATCGAAAGTTCTTTGCTTTTATGCAATGACCCTAGTATCGAAGACAAGGAATCCTTTGTTCCTGAAAACAAGAAAGCAACTGCCAACGAAAGAAAAATCGTCCGGAAGCCCATGTCAGCTGTTAGAAACGCTGCAACCGTTAAGACTGTGAAAATCAGTAGGCTCATTAGCGTGAGGTATCTCACGTAGTTTGAGAAGTAACGCGCGAGGTTTGCCTCTTTTTTGGTCAAGTAGCATGTGCCAAAGTGGATGAGTCCCTCAAAGAGTCCCCCAAAGATGAGTGCCCACAAGAAATCGAAACTTGAATAGACTGTGTTGAATAGGCCAAAACCTTCACGACCGTAAGTGTTGCTTATTTGGATTCCTAGGACAAGCCAGAAAACGCCGCTTAGGATCATTAGGGCTAAGAACCATGCGCCTCCTGAAACTAGCCTTCCTGGTCCCGAGCTGTTTTGGTCTTCCATCATTTGTCATCCTGGTTGTGTTCTAAATTTGTGGTTTTGTCCTTTTAGCAAAACTTTCTTTCCTTTAGCATTACTCTGATATAAACTTCTGGCAAAAACGAGTTTACACAGAACAATACTTCTGGCATGGACTGTAAAAGAGCGGGCGAACAACGCGTATCCCCTTGTCGCCCTCGAAACTTTGGGATTGTTCTAGTTTAAGAATAGCCTGCTCCTGAAAGCACAGTTGAAAGTGCTTCAAAATTGCGCATTTGAAACTTGTGTGCCTCTCGAATCAGGGGGCTGACAACCTTGAGTACTGTTAGGCCTCTTTCGGTCACAACATAATGGGTTACGTTGTCGAATTTTTCTTCTTCAATGAGACCCCTGTCCCATAGTAGCCTTAGGTGTGGTTTCAAACGGGCTTCGTTCATTTCGAACTTGTCAATCAGCTGGGGTAATTTCATGGGACCATTAGACACTAAAGTGCAGAGCGTTTCGATGCACATCATCAACTTCGATTTGTAATGTGTGTCAGGAATTTCTATTTGTGCTGGAAGCATTTTTGGGCTTTCAGTTTTTTCCTTTCGAACAATGAGTGATTTAGCTCTTTCAACACTTTCCTTCAGGACAGTTAGCTGCTTCGCCTTCTTCAGTACATTTGACATAATGTTTCCCATTTTTTCATTTGGATGATTTCATTTAATATGATTTGTGAATTTGGGATGTACATCCTGAATCATTAAATTATTATGCAGCTGGAGTTGCACGCAGAAGCCATTTGAGTAGCAAGTATCTGAAACAAGTCAATTTGTGAATTACATAAATATCGGCATCCGATTTGATACTGTTAAGAGGAACCAATTATGAAGATTTTAGCCATCGACATAGGCGCTGGAACTGAAGACGTTCTGCTTTACGATGATAAAAAACGGAGTATCGAGAACTGCATAAAGATGGTTCTTCCGTCTCCATGCAACGTTTTTGCTGCACAGGTAAAAGATGCCACCTGCAAAGGAGTTAATCTTTTTGTTAAAGGAGACACAATAGGTGGTGGTCCTTTTTCACATGCCCTACGGAAACATGTTGAGGCAGGCTTCAGAGTCTGTATGACCGAAAATGCGGCATACACTGTAAGAAATAATCTGGAGCAAGTCAAAGAAAAGGGCATAGAGATTGTCCCAGATTCTGGACCCAAAAACTTTGAAGGAGAAACAATGGTTCTTGAAGAAGTAAACATCGACAAACTACGGGGCTTGTTGAAGTTTTTTGGGGAATCCCTCTTAGACATAGATTTTGTGGCAATTGCAGTTCAAGACCACGGCGTTTTCCCCAAGGAAATGACAAACAGACGCTTTCGCATCAACAAAATGAGAGAACTACTAGAAAAAAATCCAAAGCCTGAAGCCTTTGCTTTTGGAGAAAACGAAATTCCTCTTTATTATCCAAGAATGAAGTCTGCGGTATGTGCTTCGAAACGGCAGCTTCCAGATGGGCGAGTGATGGTTATGGACACTTCTCCTGATGCGATACTTGGGTGCCTCATGGACCCTGCTGTAGAGGATGCTGACCCTGTTCTTGCCGTTAATGTAGGCAATGGGCACAGTATGGCTGCAATTGTTTCAGGGGGCGAAGTTACTGCAGTCTTGGAGCATCATACACGGTTGCTTGGTCCAGAGAAGATGGAACAGCTTCTGAGGGATTTTGCGGACGGAAAACTCTGTGACAAAACGGTTTTCGATGACAATGGGCATGGAATGTTCTATTTGAAGAAGGCGCCAGGATTCTCTGAAATCGAAAAAGTGGTGGTAACTGGACCTAACAGAAACATGCTAGCCAAAACTGGGCTCTCTGTTCATTTTGCAACTCCTGCAGGAGACGTGATGATGAGTGGACCCGTTGGGTTGGTTGAGGCAACAAGAAGAAGGTTCTTGCACGGTTAAAACGTGGTTAGCCTTTCTTTTTGGTTGTTGCTGAGTTTTATCTGATTTGTATTATGTTCTTTTCTATGGCAACGTATAGGATGAGTCCGCCGATGAATCCTGCTGCCATGTTGAAGACGGTTGCCAGCAGAGCAGTTACCACCATTACGTAGATTTCTTTTCTGCCCTGAATTTTAAGCGAAATTTTTCCCAGCTCAAAGGACGTCATAAGCAGCATCACTCCGACAACAAAAAGTGGAAACGCCGTGAAAATGTTCACCAAACTTTGTGAGAAGAATAGTCCCAAGCTGATTTCTAAGATTCCTTCCATGAGAATGGCGCCGCCCGTTCGAGCGCCAAAAAGGTATTGTGCGGATAATCCTCCTGCTCCGTGGCATAGGGGCATTCCGCCTATGAATGGTGTTGTGATGTTCATGGCTCCCATGTTTTTGATTAGGTTTCTTGCGGTTACGTCTTTTCTGTCAGGAAACAGTTCATGAACTAAAGCCACCGTGGCTACAACCGCGTTTGTTAATGTGAGAAAAAGCTGTGCAAAGCCTGCGTAAACGAAGCCATAGAACATGTCATCGAGAGAGAATAGAGTAAGCTCGGGAAGCGAAAAACCCACGTTTATTTGACTCAGGACAAGATTTCCTGTGGCTATTGCGTATACGAAGCCAAAGAGAATGAGAAATATGGCTGCTGGCAAAAACTTGTTTCTGAGAAGAAGAAACGCCACAATTATCAGCGGAATCGCTATCAAAAAATCGGGGCGAATCATTTCAGCACCTGCAAGCGCCAACGTGAAAGCTAAACCAAGCTGAATTCCTCTGGTTACGCTTTTAGGAACCTTTTCCAGAATGCTGCTAAGCCTACTTGAGAATGAAAGAAGCACCCACACTATACCAACAGTAAAGCCTGCTCCAAGCACTGTATTTTTTGTCCACCGTTCAGCAAGAGCAACAGAGCCAATGGTTTTTTGTGGTTGCACAGGCAAAGGCAGCCTGTAAATTAGCGCAAGAACAATGTTTGTGAGACCAATCCCCACAAGAAGCCCAGTTGGATTAAACCCGCAGATTACTATGTAACCAACAGTGAAAGGAAGTAAGGTGCCGAAGTCCCCTAGGCTTCCGGCAAACTCTCTTACTGAGAACTCGAAGCCCTTTACCAACATGTATCGTGATATACATCGGGTTGATATTTAATTATTTGCAGACACATGCCCAATCTATGGTTTGTAGCCGTTCAGGTTGTTTAGGGCTAGCACTGCTTCTGTTATGTCTGCTGTTGTTCCTGGACTCAGGTCATGTTCTGGGTCTCGTAGCTTGCTGTCAAGCTTGTTGAGCAGGTTTCTTCCCAAAGGCGTAGTTAAGCCCCCTTCCTTTAGGACCTGTGCTGCCTCAGCTGAGATGCTTTCTGCCTTAGCTTGACCCACTTTTCTGGAGATGAATGTGTCGGGGACTTCTGCGAGAATCTTCAGAAACGCGTGGACAGTAGCCGTGTTGATGTCTTCTGTATCCTCAAGCTCCTTCACAAGATGTGGGTAACCCAAATCGAAGGTGATAGGATAATTGTCAACCCACTCAGAAGCAATAGAATCGTAAGTGCTGGCAATCTCAAAAGTGTCAAACAACGTGACGCCTTCATCCAGAATCTTCCTCTTTGAAGCAGGGTCAGTCACATCAAGCTTCTTAGACTTGTTCAAGCCTCCAGGATTAACGAGAGCTATTGCATCATAAACGTTCACTGCATCCTCTGGAGTCGTCGCCTCAACAACTTTCTTGATGTTCTTACGAAGCTTAGGCAAAGAAAAACTACCCCTGATCATTCCTGCCCCCGCCGCTATGGGCGCAAGCAAAATTATTGCACCCAACAACGTGTTGCCGCCGCCTTGACTCCCCAGCATGCGATCAACACCATCCTTGATAACGTAACCAATTCCCACCTCAGAAACATCTAATTCTCCATCCAGAACCTTGATTCCCTGCTCAGCTGCCATCCGAAACGACGGCGCTATCGCAACCGCAGACGCAAGATACTGCTCAAATGTGGTTTCAGGAAAGTCTGCTGTTCTGTGGACGTTTCCAGGCTTCGGATACCCACTAACTTCCAGAAGAATGGCAAGTTCTAGGCATCCAGAAATGTGCTCAGCCTTTTCTGTGGACGAAATATGACTCATGGTCGGCAACCTAACTCTTTATTTTCGTCATTTGATAGAGTGGCACTATAATTAGTTTGTGTAAAAAATTACATTCTAAGCCAATGCCCATCATATTAGGAGCCTAATAGCAGCAGATTGTTGAAAACAGTATTTTTTCTGTTTTTTCATCAAAAGCTTTTCGTCATATGTTCGCGCCTCTTCCCAACAACGCGTTCTTACCCGAAGAATAAAAAATGGTGATGTGAAGAAATTGAGTGCCCTTACTCTTCAATCGTTTTTTTGATTCCCTCAACTTCTTTTGCAATATCATCAATTTTCGACTTTATTTCTTGAAGCTCGCTTGACACTGTGTTGTTAATCTTGTTTTCCTGCTCAAAACCACCCTGTATTCCAAAAGTCACTATGAAAGCAACTAGCACGAGGGCGCCAACTGGGAAGAACAACCCAAAAAGTATGTCTCCGAGATAGCCACCGCCTAATGCAACCCAAATGTAAACTGAAGATATTGCCGCTATTGCAAGCCAACAACTTGCGATTATCGTTGCTTTGGTACTCATTTTTCTGCCTCCTGTTTGAGAATTTCAGGTGAGACATGGATGTCAAAGTCGCGAAGTCTATAGTATCTAAGGGCTCTTGCTTCTCCTTCGACCAACACAACTCGGCTTTTCACTATGTCGCTTCTTTCAAGTTTCTTCAAATGTATTTTTGCTAGTGCCCTGTTGATTTCCAGTTTGTTTGCTATTTGATTCAAGTACATCTCTTCATCCTCCTTAGCCAACAAAGTTACTATATTCAGCCTCACTGGATGCGCTAACGCTTTCAGTTTTTCTGATAATAGTTTGATGTACGTCATCCATGTTTACCACAATATTACATGTAATGAAAATATTACATATAATCTTTGTGTATCAAAGCTCTCTAAAACGACAGCAGCAACGTCGCCGCACTAATTGTATTTACCGTTTAGAGTGCGTTGCCTGTAGTTCTCGTAGTCTGGGATTATTCGGTCATACTCTTTATCCATCAAAGTGGACGAAACCATAAAATCCGCCGTAGAACGGTTACAAGCCACAGGAATATTCCACACCACAGCCATGCGTAAAAGAGCCTTAACATCAGGGTCATGGGGCTGAGATTCCAGAGGGTCCCAGAAAAAGATAAGAAAATCTATTTCGCCGTTAGCGATTTTGGCTCCAATTTGCATGTCACCGCCAAGGGGGCCGCTTTTGAGCCTGGTTACGTTTAGTCCTGCTTTTTCGAGGACTTTTCCAGTGGTTCCTGTTGCGTAAAGTTCGTGCAGACTCAAAAGATACTTGTTAAACTCTACCCACGTCAACAGGTCTTCTTTTTTGTGGTCGTGAGCAACCAGTGCGATTCGTTTTCGTTTTGTCATTATAACTGTCTGGCCGTTCATCTTCTTTACCTCTAGTATGGACTACCTTCTTAACAGTATCAAAGAAAAGATTTTGCTATAAACTCTATTGCTTGTCCTTTTTAGAGTCAGAACCTTTGGGCTGATAGTTGCACCATGGGTCGTCTTCTAGGTAGTCGCCTTTCATTTCTGTTGGCTCATGCAATGCGCCACAAAAGTCCATCTGGTAAGCAGTTACTCCGTAGGCTCTTGCGCGGCACCCTCCACAGTCTTCCTGGTGGTCGCAGATTCTGCATTTTCCTTTTAGCTGGTCAAAGTCCCGAAGTGACTTGAAAACTTCGGAGTTGGTCCAGATGTCTTTGAAGGATTTTTCTCGGATGTTGCCTAGAGTAACTGGCATGTAAGGACAGGGCGTAACCTCTCCCGAAGGATAAATTCGACAGTAATAAAGGCCAGCCATGCAGCCCCGAACCCAACGGGACATGTCAACGCCCTGGTCTTTGGCTATTCGCATAAACTGAGGAGCACAAGACGGCTTGACGTTCAGCTTATACTTTGTAGTTTTTGCCAACGTGTTCTGTATCCTCTCTTCGTACATTTCGGGAGTAATGTCTTCAATGTCTGTTCCCCTTCCCGTGGGAACTAAAAAGAACAAATGAAAGTTCTCAACCCCCAAGCTTTCCG
>PIXS01000283.1 GCA_003096255.1 Candidatus Bathyarchaeum sp.
AGGTTGGTTAAACTCGTGCTTGAACAAATTTTTCATATCAGTGAACCATACGCATCTTCAAACGTTCCTACACCTTTACCTAAATCAGATAAAGTAATTACTTGATTAGCGGTCTTCAAGCTAAATTCCCGTGGTATAACCGCGTATTCTATGTAAGTTTGTGAACCCCCGCCTTGCATAGTGAATTGATTTGTTACATAAACTTCTAGGGCAATTCTAATTTTCTTATCATCATCATGCCCTTCAACAATCCATACTAGCGTTTTTCCTTCTTTTTTGGAGATTTTAAGTTTAGGATTCTTGAATTTTATGACCTTTTTTCTTTTGTAATCGTGAAAAGACAGCGATCTATGGAAATATCTTTTTGAATTCTTTTCAGTTTTGAGGCAAAAGAACGAAGTTGACGAACCATTATTAAAAAATATTCGGCCCCAATGAAAAGAGCCGAATGTAGTAATGCCGAAAACTTTTTGCAGGTGTGCAGTTCCGTTGAATCCTTTTCCTAACACGGTACCTTCAGCGTCCAAAAAACCATCCACCCAGCCCATTCCAACTGGAGGAATGAACACTCCATGCGCGTATTTATCTTCAACATATTCACCTTTTCTTATCTCTAAATCAATGATGTCTCCTAGCTTCAATTTATAATTTGGAAAACCGCCGCTAAGCACCATTTTTTGACCTTGAATATCAGACTCTACCCTTTTTCTTTCAGGGTAAACGGTTGTCACAGCATTTGTGTCTCCTAAATTGTGCATTTCGTTCCCGTCATATACCCAGCCCGTTGCAACTGCCTGAAAACTGTTTTCTGTCAGTTTTTTGAGCACAAATTTTTTGTCGTTAAACAACATGTTCTGTCCATATTTCCTAAACAGCAACAACATCATCTGAATTGGTTTTTCTCCATCTCGACCAAAGAAAAGGAACCACCAGTACTCTTTTCCTAATGGAGGCAACATTTCAGCGCTATACATAACGCGATCTAGCACGGAATCAGTTACGTTTGACCCGTTTATAGAGGCAAGTCGTTGTAGGAGACTATAAGTTTCTTTGAGACTTTTTGCTTCACTTATCTTACTTTTTATTTTCAGAAAAACCTCTGAATCTACAATTAGTTTATTTTGTAACTGAGCAAACATTTGAAATTACCCCATTCAGTTTTTCATCAAGAAATGTGATACCAAACTCTACACTTACTGCTGCACACATCTTGAATAGGTTCCAAGCACCCTTTGGATTTCGTGCCGTTTTAATCAAGAAGATGAACGAGTCTATACCGCTAAAAAATTGATTATTATTGAAGGATTCTAATGCTTCATCCAACTCAATGGTGAAGTCTATCGTCGCGTCATCTTGCTTTCCGGAAATAGTTTCTATATACTCCACGATACCAGCGCTGCTTCGCCTAGTTTTTATGATGTAGCTAACAGGAGGCTGTTCCTTGCATCGTAAAGTACACTGTATCTTTTGTGAACCTATGACTGCAAGAAACTTTGACATGTCTATAACTTCATGCATGTCTATCTTTCTTTCTTTTTCTTCGTTTTCAGCGTCTACCATCGCCTCCAAAATCGTCTTAAGATGGGTCTCAAATGTTCCTTTTCGCAAATCATACCCCGCATGCTTACCAAATGTTATCTTTCCTGTGCCATCCTCCACAAAACCTTTCAGTGAGATTTTTTTCCCTGATCTTTTTTTCAAAATTTTGGCTCGATCCAAAAGTGTATTCAATGTCCAATATCTGAGCATACAATAAGTTTCTAATTCTTCCAATCGTTTTCTGCTTATGCCCTCTATCTGAAGACAAGAATGCATTTCATCGTATTTTGTCCAATCGCGCTCAATAATCAGACCTCTTTTCTCCATATCATCATAAAATTCAGTTCCAGGGAAGGGGGTCGCGATACCGAATGCTGCGTTCATCAAACCCAACTTTTTTGCGTAAACAGGAAACTGCTTTATCTCCTCTTCAGTTTGACCTGGTAGACCGATGACAAAAGTGGCTGAGAGGTTAGCGCCATTGTCCCGCATTATTTTTGCGGCTCTTCTTTGAATCTCAAGTGTTATGCCTTTTCGTGTGTCTTTCAAATCCTTCAAATTTGGGCTTTCAATACCCACTTCATAGTCAAGAAAGCCGACCTCACACATCTTTTTGATTAGTTCAGGATTTTTGGCAACACTGTCTGCTCTTGTCATAACAGAAAATGTTATGTCCAGTTTATGTTCGTGCAACATGTCACACAAACTGTTGATTCTTTCAGAATCACCAATAAAATTGGGGTCAACTACAAGGATTCTGAGCGGTTTTCCTTTATGGAATGCTACAATTTCTAACAGCTCTGCCATGACATTTTCGGGTGAGCGGAAACGCTGGTGACTCTTGTTCATGATGGGCTCACAACAAAAACTACACCGTCCCCAGCAACCACGAGAGGTGCAGATGACATCTATTTCTCTGCCTTTGTCTGTCATGTGGCTGTATTTGTGTCTCCTTAGGTGTCGCGCCGGAAAGGGCAACGAATCCAAGTCTTCAATCATTGGACGGTCTTCATTATGAATCACTTTCCCGTTTTTTTTATATGAAATTCCGAGAACGCCGTCTGGACAGCCTTTCTGCACTAGTTCTTTCATAGCATTCTCTCCTTCACCACGAAGGATCATGTCAACCTGTGGATGTGAAAGTAATTCATCTGGAACCAGAGTTGGATGATAACCTCCAAGGATTGTGACGATGCCCTGTTTTTTTGCAATTTTGGCAAGACGCAACCCCTTTTTATGATCTGTTGCTGACATCGTTATTCCAACTAAATCCGGACAAAAAAGGTCAAGAAAATATTTGAATGAATGGCGCTCAGGCTCCATGTCAACTATGTAAACTTCTTCAACAACGTTCTCGATTGAAGCGGCGAGGTATTCAAGCCCTATAGGAATCAAGTCTGATGCAAAGCCCAAACCTGTTCTTCCTTTTGGTTTCACCAACAAAACTCGTTTATATGACATTTTGGCGCTCCGTTTCGATGTATCGCATCAGGTTTCGAATCGAGTTTTTCACAATTTTTCCATGTTTTGTGCCATAATAGAGACCTGCAGCAAGCCCGATTGAGGGAACTACAAATTTTGTTATAGCGTTATAGATTAAGGGGTTTCGGCTCAGCTGTTCTGGAAGGAACGGTCGCCAAACACGTACATTGTATTCCCAACATTTGGCAAGAACATCCCAGCGCAACTCTGAAAGGCTATCTAACTCTGCACCATTTCGATTGTCTAAGCGACATTTTTCCAGTGGAACAAAAAGTAATGGAACGAAAAAGGCTTTGTAGTCCTGCAGGCTGTCAATTAGTTCAAGTGTTTCGTTTACGTCATCTTCAGTTTCATCAGGTAACCCTATAATCAGCGTGGCAAGCGGGTACCAATCGTTGTCATTTAATATTGCAAAGGCTTGAGGGACTAGTTCTTTCCAGTCTTCAGGCTTGAACGGAAGTGGTTTTCCTGTCATGTATTTTCGGATAAGACGAGTACTTCCAGTTTCTATTCCAGTCTCAGCCGTAACAATGGGTTTGTCATGATAGTAATACCAATTGTGTTCAATCAGGATCTCTGCTGCTTCTTTAATCATGCTGGGATCGTAAACGACAGGAGCCAACGACATGTGAGCCGCTTGAACGGCTTTAACTCCCGGACATGATGTGACTTTTCTAAGAAGCCCCAAAACCGCTTTTTTGTTAGGTATAAAACTGCTGTTTTTAGCCCCGTAAAGAAAAATGTCTTCAGTACCAAGCGTAATCATCTCAGCCCCTTCTGCAATGTTGATTTCCACTTCTTTCATGATGTCGTCAATTGGAAAGTTCCTTTTCGCTTGCATTGTAGGTGTACAAAACTGGCAGTTTCTGCCACACCCTCTTGAGATTTCCACACAACCATGAATTGAGGCGTGTTTTATTGTGGGTACTTCATTGCACTTTGGGGTTGTGTCGACGCGGGCTACTTTCGGTAGTTCTTCTCTGTTGACGGCTTTTGTGAACAGCTCGGGCAATAATGTTTCACTTTCGCCGATTACAACACAGTCAATTCCGTAAGATTGCATTACGTTTTTGTGTGTCAGTTGCCATGCTCCAGCGCCACCTACTATGATTTTTGGTTTATATCTTTGGAAGCTTTCGTTTTTCATTAGATTTCTGAATTCTATCGCGTTCATTGGTTCTCCGCCGCCAATCAATGAAGAATATGTTTTGCTGACGTATCCCATTCCTAATGGGTCCATGCTTGATATGCCAACAACTTTTGTGTTCAAACCAACGAATGCGTTAAGATTGCGAGGGTGAACAACTGCTACGTCCGATTCATCAAATCCATTCTCTAGAAGGACAGACTCCACTTTTCTAAGTCCATAAGGTGCATACTTTATAGTTCCATCGCAGTTACGTTCTGCCTCTGGATATAGCCGCTTTGTTAGAATCCATGAGGGTATTGGTCCCTTCGGAAAACCGCCTGCGAAAGCAAAAAACTGAACGTTGCCAAACTCGCTCATTTCAGTTGCTGAAGATGTTAGGACAATTTTCACTCCTTGGTGATCTGACATGTTTTTTCTCCTTGCAATTCAAATATACCAAATCATACGCGAGCTGTAGACATGGAAACTTATTACAATTTACAAAACATTTAAAATCTGATATATATACATATCTTTTGATATTGATGGACGTGACAAAAAAACCATTTCCAGTTTCAAGAAAGGAAGAACGCACACAAGCAGAAGCAAAAGCTATGGAATACATCAAACAAAAACACGCTAGGTTGGAACGAATCTTTCTTAGTACTGTGTATCGTGAAGAGGATGCATGGATATTACATGGAGAAGTGAAATTCAAACGAGCATACTTCTTCACTGTTGAAAAAACTTTCAAGATTCAGGTTAATCCGGAGACTGCAACTGTCAAATCATACGAGGAAAATGTCCTTTCACGTCACAAACTAAAATGAACACAAACGAAGGACTAACATTGTTTCCTTTTTTGCTTTTCAGCGTAACTAAGTTTAATGCCACAAGTTTGCGCACAAGTTTTGTGTATCTGCATCGTGATAGAATTAGTGCTATACTTTCCAATCTAACTTATACTTCGAACTTAGGAATGGCGTTATCATACCAACTGCAAGAATGAAGAAAGCAAGAGGTTGATAAAAGAAGTAATAAATCGTGAATTCTAAAAAATTGAAGTCCAGTTTTAGCTTCCTTGACGCCACGTAAAACAGAACGGAAAAAAAGAAGAAACTTGTGAAAAAATTCGTCAAATTTGTTAGAAGAACGCGTCCCATTGAACTTGAAAAGAGAACTGGAAGTAAGAAACTGAACCTTGTTGCCAAAAGCATAAGAACAATATCAATAATTTTGTAGCCTAGAAAATTTGAGAACACATAGCTGAGGCTTATTGGGAGTAACGTTGGAAAAAGAATAAGGATGCTTGGGACTACGACATGTGGATATTTTGCCACGTATTTTATTAGGGATTTCCAGTGGTCCTTAATCCATAAACCAGTACCAATGCCCCACCTTTTCCTTTGAACAAACCATGTTCTCCAACTAGAAGGGGCTTTTGTGTAAACTTCCACATTATCTGTGTATTTGAACTGCTTATTCGTTAGTAGAACTTTAACAGCTATGTCCAAATCCTCTGCAACTACCTTCGAAAATCCACCGACCTCCTCAAAAACCTCTCTTTTTATGACAAAAGCAGCGCCATTAACGCCAAAACATCTCTTTATTAGCTTTGAATAAAGGTAGTTTCCAAGGTTGGAGCTAACGTACTCATAATTCACCATTCTAGGTATGAACGAGTTTCTTACAATTTTCTTTTTTACGTCAAGAATATCAACGCCTTCCATGTTAGTTTCTATTTTCGTCAAAAATTCTTTTGAATTATCAATACTGATGTCAGAATCAAGGAAAACTAAGATTTCGCCATCAGAACGTTTTACAGCATTATTTAGGGCATCCACTTTGCCCTCTCTTTGATTGTTGAGAATAAAAGTCACTCTGCTTTCATATTGGTTGACAACTTTTAGCATTTTTTCAGCAGGTTTATCGATTGTAACAAAAATTTCCTTGTTTTCATACGAATCATTAGTCAACTCTTCTAGTAGCTCTTCCAATGAATCCGAGTTCTCGTAAACAGGTACAAAAATACTAATTTTCTTTCCTTTGAATTTCATGATAGCACGTGCAACCTCACATAATGTGCTTTTCAAAAGCTAATGCTAATCAACGAGTCCCATTGAGTCAGAGCCCTCACGTCTTTCAGCAACTTTCGTAACTTAGACCCAATCTTGTCAGAAAATCGGTAATCTCCTTTGAACTGTCTCTCACTCATCATAACTCGAGAACCACATTCAGGACATTCTAAAACGATTAATTTGAGAACTGTATTGGATTCTACAACTTTGAAAACATTTTTTTTCTTACATTTCTTACACTTCATTTGCTTCATTTTTATCACAGTAATTTGCGCTGTCTCGTTTTTCCAATTGTTTGTCTTCCACATCACATCATGTTGGTTGTGTGGCGTATTATTTTATTATACAAAACATTTAAATCTTGATATATATCTTTTTTTCATGGTGAAAAACATGACCTCAAAAACCCTTGCGGATTTGGTGGAGATTTTCTTGGCGAAAAAGAGAGCATGGAATGTTGACACAAATTTGAAGCTTGAACTTAGTGGCACCGAAATCGGTGCGGTCGCAGTAACCGGAAAAATCGAGTATGTTCCATCGGAGACCGAGGAAAAAACTGCAAAATAGCTTTTGACAAGTCTAATTTAACCCAAGAGCATGTTTCAAGTTTGAGACGTTACTAATCAGTGCTCTTCTTCGCCTAACAAATCAGCAATAATTTCTTTTATTGGTTTGCCGAAAAAATTTCGTAATTTTTTGAACATTTGTTCGCCTTTCTCTGTTAAACGGTAACACCTCAAGTTGCGTCCACTTTTCTTCACCCATTCGCTCACTGCATAGCCTTCATCTTCCAGCCAGTGAAGAAATGGATATATCATGCCTGGCTTCAATTTTTGTCCAGTCAATCTTCTGAACTCGTTGATAAGTTCATATCCATGTCTAGGGCGGCGGGACAAAAGCCAAAGTATAAGCGGTTTCTCTATGCCATGTACCAATGAATCCCTAAGGTTAACCATGATTCTTGCTCAATCACATATGTTTTAAATTCTGACATATCAACTTTCTGCACATCCATGAATTTGGAAGATACTAATAAGTGGGAAAACCATATTAAACAATTTAACATTGAGGCGTTGCTCATGGCTGAAGCAGAAAGAGACCTAGTCAGAGCCACTATTAGAGGCTTTAGCAGATCCATTATTCTTTGGCTAGTAAGTCAGAAACCCATGTCCGGTTACGCAATCGTAAAGGAGATGAAACGGTTAACTGGACAACATTTTCACTCAGGAGTAATATATCCTCTCCTCTACGAGTTGGAAGAAAATGAGTTGATAGCAGGTAAATGGATTGAAAGAGGTAGAAGACGTATCAAGCGATACGCGGTAACGGAGAAAGGAACAAAGATGCTTAACCACATACGTGAACTTTTCGAGATGCCCGTAAGAAAAGTGTTGAAAGACTTAATCAACGAAGCTTCATCAGAATAACCGTTTATTCCATGCACAATATTTTAGAAAACCTGATGAGTCTTGGTCTGCCATTTCTTCATGAACTTTCTTTTCCTCTTGCGGCAGCAAAATCTCGTCTAAGGCGAGGAATTATTTTCCATTTGTGTCCATGTTTCTGTATGATGTTTTCTCCGATCTCCTGTTCCATCTTATTGTTCATGCGATAGATACTGCGAGAAACATCTCTGTGATCGATGTCTAGTTGGGATGCTAGTTCGCCTGATTGGCGACCTGTTGCTCCAGCTTCTCGTAGAGCGGATAGAATGGCTACGTCTATTTCGTCTTGGCATGCAACCATGGAAACGTAGTCTTCGCCTAAGATGAAGAGTTCGCGGAGACCAGCAGCTAACATGCGTGTCCTGCGGTCAATACGTTTTTGGCGCTCTTCTATACGATTAAGAGTTTGAACAATCCACTTTCGCCCGCCTAGTTTCTCGTCTTCAGAACGCCATTGAGTCTTTTCAGACCCTTTTTGCGCAGACTCTACCCTCTTTTCCATGGCAAAACCCCAAAACATGTTCTAACCCCAACAATCCAAAGGGACACAAACGAAACAGTCAACGTAGAATGTTTTTCCCCAAAAACATCGCACATAAAATAACCCGAAAATAGAATTATTTCCTTAAAATAAGCCCGAAATGAAGAGAAAAAAGAAGCCCATTTTGAGCTTTGCACAGAATTCAATACCAAAAAGCCACTACGAATCTTCATGAAATATACCTCTGCTCTTTATCTGGCTGCGAAGAATCTACCCCATTGACCTTAGGTGCTACCGCTTCCTTCAGAAAGTGAACCAAATCATGCATGTCCTTTTCTAAATCATCAAGCTTACTGAGCGCCCCCGCCAGCTGATCTTCTACCTTCTTAACCCGTTCAGGCATCATCAAATATTCAATAGCTGCGTCTCTGCTCAAATGGTCAATTTCGCCCTCCAAGTCTCCAAGGCTATGATCCATCTTACGCTTTGGAGTAGCAACCGTAAAATATCGGGCAAGAAGTTTAGCCACTGGATCATCAATAGCCAATTCATAACCCTTACAAACCTGTCCCCTACCCAAAACAACACCATACTTCAAACACAAAGACTCAGCAACACGGTCAG
>PIXS01000284.1 GCA_003096255.1 Candidatus Bathyarchaeum sp.
TCACAAGAAACGCTCAAGAAAACGGGGAATAAGCCCCGTTGTCTCGTCAGTAATCATGACTGGCGCCATGGTGGCTATACTTAGCGTTGCTTTGGTTTTCGCTAACAACCTTCTATGGTCCAGAGTTGCCGAAGGCGAGTTCAACTCTTCGAAGCAGTTGATGCAGACCGCTGCGCTTCAGATAGACGATGTTGCTTGGACAGCCGGGCGCACAGAAACTGTCACTTACGCGAGCCAGTATGGATCTATTGTTCTGGAGCCTTCGCTGATAACATATACTGTGTCAGTGGGAACCAGTACAGGCACAACTGACTTTGTGAATACAACCGCAGCGCTCATGTTCAATATGCCTACATCCCAGTATTCGATATCTGATGATTACTGGGAAAGAATCTACCCTGATCCTGACGAGTCTCTTACTTTGACGGGCACTTCTGCTCCCGTCGGCCGTGTCTTTGCTATTGAGAGAACACCTATGCCTGACGGAAAAAACATACGCGTTGTCGTAGCCCCATCCATCAGGGTTCTCAATTCCTCAATTGTCACTTCCACTAGTACGTTCTATATTCGGGTGTATCTGCCCGTTCTTAGCGCTGGAGAATCTCCTAGATTATCTCAATCCGTTACGTTCACTGGAAAGTCGGTTGAAGCCCACACCCTAAAAGATGTTTTAAGCGTCAGCGTTTCTGTCTCTTTCCCTAGAGGTGTTTCAGCAGATTTTGACTCTGCTTTCTTCAATTTCCCCGAAGTTACCCAGGACATACCTGTTCCTGTAGGCGAGTTTGACAATGTAGTCTTCGAGCTTTATCTTAGTGAGGTGTCCGTTGGGTTTGGAGTTAGTTAATGGAGACAAGAAGATGGGAGGCGTAGATAATTGCCAAGCGTGACCATTGAATATGTGATAATGATTCCGTTGCTCTTTACTCAGGTGATACTGTTTCCCTTTGTAGCGAATACAATGACATCCAACTGGCAAAACTCACAAAGGGACGCCGAACTTCAGACTATTGCAGACCACATGGCAAGTACAATACAGCAACTCTACCTAACCATAAACAGTCAAAGTGTATTGAGCGGTGACGTAGCTCAAGCTTCAACTTTCCCAATAACAGTTGCTGATTATCCGTACACTGCAACAGCTTCGTTGAATAATCCTCCTAACCCCGATGCAACCAAGATTCTTACAGTTACTTTGACGCTGGATGATGTGGCTAACACAGTTTCAGCGGATGCTGTACTTGGGCCTTACGTTCAATGGATTGAATCGACCTTCCGAAGCACATCTTCTGATGCCTCGATTAACGTCCAGAAATTTTCCAATGGCACTTTAACATTTTCTTTTGGAGGCTAATCAAGTGACAGGAGCTACTATAGACCACATGGTTTCAGTCACGATTCTTATAGCGGCGCTGATGATCGCCATGTTAACATACAGCAGCATGTTCGCGACCGCCGTTGACTACGACCGCAACCGCCAAGTTAGTAACAAAGCCATCGACCTGATGAATACAATCTGCCTGTCACCAGGAAACCCTACAAATTGGGGAACAACTAATACTTCTTTGTTGGGTTTTGGTCTTAATGACCCTGCCGTTGGCGGATATTCTCTAAGTCCATATTCTATTATGCGGTTAGCGACAAGCAACTCTTCTGGCGGCAGCTCGCTCGTTTACTACCCTAAAACCGAACTGTATTACAACAACCTCAGTGCTAACTATGGACATGGCGTGTTTACTCCGACAGGCGACCTTGTCAACTACACAGATGTTGCTGAACTGTTAGGAATTAACGGAACATACGGTCTTGGTTTCAACATTGCACCCACAATAGAAGTTGACGTGACACTAGCCACTGGTTACGGTCATCTGGCTCTCAACGTTGAAGTTACCGGATCAGGATTACCTTTGAGCGATGCAACGCTGAACTACCATCTTTTCCATGTAGACGATCTTGCGGTGATACCCATTTCAGGCATTACCCAAACCGATTCGTCTGGTCAAACTGTGATAGAGTTTGAAACAATAGAAGAAGGTGCCGCATTCTCCTTCACAGTCTATGCTAACGTAGGTGGAATCAACGGCGTAGGCTACTACACCCGAAACACCGCTGGCAGCGACCTTCAGTTCGTTATTCCCCTTGTCACAAACTACACTTCAGGAGAAATCATACTTGCACACGCCTGGGACATCTTCGAAGATGACAGCTTACACGCTGCAGTTCAAGTCAACGCCACCTTCTTTATCCTAACTTCAGGATTCCAGTTTCAGGAATTTGACCTAGACTTTACCTCCGAGCTTCTAAATTATGGTACTGGAAAACCCTACTACACAACTCAACTCCCTGTTTCTGAGGTGGGGCTTCTAGTAATTTCATACAAGAAATCTACAAACGAGATAGGAACTGTTATCATGCCTTGGGGTGTTGGCACTCTAGGAGTTTCCGCTTCTTTTGATAGTGGTATAGGTAGTAGCGGTTACAATTTTGTTGCCACTGAGCTTAGGCAAGTGACCATTGACGGCATTTCGTATATGGTTAAGGTTTCTGCATGGAAGTTGGGGAACTGAAAAGGAGGCTGGTGATGGACTTTGATGAGAACTGTTGAGGTGCTCTTTGTAATCGTTATACTGCTTACTGCTTTCACTATTACAACTCAGTTCGCGGTTTTACCTTCCCCAAGTGACGCCTTTGGAACCAACCTGCGGGAGTTGTCTCAGTCCACCCTCGAAACTTTGGATATGCAGGGGATTTTAAGTGCGACAGTTTTTGAGAACCCAACTGACGATTCTTGGGGTGACCTGCAGAAGGCTATTTCAGCTTCTATTCCGCCTAACATGGTCTATAACCTTAGTGTTTATGACCTTACAGCAAATTCTCAAGGAAGTGTAACATATGCGTTAGAGCATAGTATTTCAGATGCTAACTTCGGAAGCGCTTCTGATGTTGCCTCCCTGATGGTAACATCCCCCGACGTTACTTTCACTCAAGACCCGCAGAAGGTGGGGGAAGCTACTGGACAAAGCATCACGTTGTATATTTTGAATTGTAGTGATTCAAATGGTTGGTGGATTACAGGTTATACTGGTCAAAGTCTTGCTACAGACCTTTATCGTCTTCTTTCTCCATACTTCCAAACCACAGTTCTAGTGAATAGCACCTCTGAATTGGCGGACCTCTTAGATGGTAACGTGATTTCGAGTCAAGATGGGGAGAACGTGGAAGATGCTGTGATTGTGAACACATTTGGAGAAACTGTTCCAATTCCAGAGGCTTACTGTGCAGGCGGTTTAAAGCAAACTGAAGGATATGACCCAATTAACGATGGAGGAACATATGCCAAGTACTTTCATACACTTGGCAGTTTAACTTCACAATATAATTGGACTTGGGTCAGCATTGTAGGCTACCCCTTCTATTATGTTACAAACACAGACTATTTCAGTTCAGTCCACAACGGTTATGGAGTCTATGGAATGGATGCTGTTGCAACAGCGGGCGTTAACGCCTTTCTGCAAGGATTAGACAACAGAGATTATAGTTACGATACAACTGGCACTGCAGAGGGAGTCGGAGTTGTGCAGTTCACTGCTGACGCGCTTGACCGTTGTAACTACTATGGCATCTACCCCTCTCCATATCAGACTTCATCGCGTGCACTTACAGTCAACATTCTAACCACTTACAATCTGGAACAGGTTGCTCCTGTGTTTCAACTCAAGAATAATCGTATAGCTGCTGCAACCTTCAAACATCAGACGGGTAATGGCGCTCTTACTGCAATAGGACTTACACGAATTCCAGACATCCGAGTTGCTGTCCTTGGACTACTGATGTATTATGGTCCAACAGTTTACAGGAGTGAATTCGGCGCCAGTGGAACGTCAAGGCTTGTCACGTTGCAGCTTGGTCAGCAAGGAGGAAACTAAAGTCATGGAGAAATTCTGTAGGGCAAAAAAGGGTCAGTTTTCAGTAATCGCAGCGTTGCTAGTATCTGTGATTCTAGTGACTGCTGTCATGTCCACCTATACTATGGTCCGCCACGCTCCAATACAGGATTCACCTAAAGTCTTGACTGCTATTGGAGAAATGAATGCGGATGTCAAGAGAATTTTGGACTTCACTGTTGGGTATTATGGTTCAGTGCTGAAAGTTACCGGCAACTCGACATATGCTCAGGGACTTACGACAAACTATCTTTCAAGTGGACTGCTGAATATTGCGCGTTCACATCCAGAATGGAATCCATCCTTCGAACTTGATTCTCAATCTGTTACCACTTCTTGGTTTATGCCTGAGAGCGCCAGTATAGGCAACATCTCAGTAACATACTCTTTGTCGGCTCTCGGAATAGAGGGCGTAAAATATGAAACGTCTTCAGCCTTGCATGTCACAATGTTGGAATCTGTTGCTGGTATAGCCCGAGTGCATGTCATCCGTGATTATACTGAACCTGAACTAGGTTTAGGTAAAGAAAACTTCTGGTTCTACCGTTACACAGAAGACGAAACTTGGGAGCTGGTCAACCCAACTAACCTCATAATTTCATCCAGCGGAGTTTACAACCTGACTATCCCCGCAGGTATAGACCCAGAAGTTTACTCGCTACAAGTTGAAGATGATAGAGGTATAATGGTGTCAACTTTCTATTCTCCCGCTTCTGTTGCCTCAGATTCAAAGACTCCCCATTTCACTTACACTTTTGATTGGGCTGCTACGGGAATGTTAGACATCTACGAAAATTTAGGTACGGACAACTTTGTTATCGAGGTTCTACAAAACGGAACCTTGAAGTGGCTTGGACAACCGCTGGAAATTGCACCTAGAGCAAGACCTATTCCACCTGTTGCAATCAAGGCATTTCGAGTTAATGCAACAATTGGCGGGTATAGTCAAGAGGTGCCTTTCCAAGTGGAGAATTGGGCATCAGACTATAATGTGCCTCTTGGGCTTGCGGGCGGCGACAGCATTTTCCATAACAATAACATGATAGTGTTTATGATCAACAACAATATCCAACAGATTACCTTATGGTGGGACGGTAACGACACCGCTATCCAGACGCCTCATGCTTACCAAAACATATACTTCACGGATGATGTAAGTGACCCCGACAATGCGGAGTTGTCAAATGGTTTGATAACCCTAAATGTCGTAATAGATAATCCTTGGCCTAGCACTGAGCCTAAATTTAAAGTAACATCAGTTAAAGGGTCATCCTCAACCACAGCAGAGTTTTTACGAGTCAACACAGAATCTCCGATTTTCTGGGCTGACACAGATTACGTGATTTATAACGGCATCGTGAGAGACATAGTGCAACAAGAACCAGAATTCGGTAGCGGCGTCACAGGATGTCCAAACTTTTATTCACAGGTAGTTATAACGCTACCAGCCAACACTCCTTACTACACCTACTCAGTAAGAACAATATTTGTGAACTCGTCTCAGCCTAGAACCATAGACGATCTAAGTGTCATACAGCTTTCAAATCTCCCTGGAACGCCCTTGACTGAAGATGGCACAATTGGCGGCTACCCTGAAATATCCTCTTCTACAGGTCTTTTCTATGACCAGTATCCAACGGATTGGGCTCATCATTGGAGCCAGAACATTGAAACTTTAACCA
>PIXS01000285.1 GCA_003096255.1 Candidatus Bathyarchaeum sp.
AGTGAAATAGAAACCAAGAGCCATTTTTCTGCAAAACAAACATTTAGGTTAAATAGGGTGGTGCTTCAAAACCTAGATAGAACAGGCAAATAGGCGAAGTGTTATGACTGAATTAATTGCCGAAGGCAGTGACGTTTACCTTTACATAGATACAAAAAGAACTTACCTAGTAAAAGTGGAACCTGAAAAAAGTTTTCACACTCACAAGGGTTACATCCAGTTAGGCGACCTAATCGGAAAAGAGTACGGAACCCGAATATCCAGTAGCATGGACATAGAGTTTGTTGCCCTCAAACCAAATCTGCGTGACCAAATTTTCAAGAGCAGTAGACGAACTCAGATTTCCTATCCCAAGGACATAGCTCTAATCATCATGTACAGCGGAATAGGAGCCGGAAGCCGCGTAGTCGAAGCCGGAACAGGAACAGGCGCACTCACAAGCGCCATAGCGCACTACATCAGACCAGGGGGAAGAGTCTACACTTACGAACTGCGGCAAGAGTTCCAAAAGAATGCTAAAAAAAACTTGGAGCGCGCAGGGCTCCTAGATGGTGTGGAACTAAAAGAGGGTGACATCACAGAGGGGATTGAAGAAAAAGATTTGGATGCAGTGATTTTGGACATGGCAACGCCGTGGCTTGTTGTTCCTCATGCCTATACTGCGTTGAAGGGCAGCGGAGTGCTGGTGTCTTTTAGTCCGACTATTGATCAGGTTGTGAAGGTTGTGGAAGCGTTAGCCGATTATGGGTTTGTTGGCGTCGAAACTGTTGAGACTCTTATTCGTTTCATGCAAGTGGAGAGGGGGAAGACGCGCCCCCAAACTGTGATGACTGGTCACACCGGGTACCTCACGTTTGCCCGCAAAGCCATCAAACCAGAGCAGCAAGTTTAGGGTAGCTGCACTGTGTTGATTTCCGCTAGAGTGTCTAGGCTGTTCATCTTTAGTTTCATGCTGGATACTGTGTAGAGCACATTGTCTATGTAGAGTGACCGCTGCACTTGGTAGTCGTACCCGAAGTAGTAGCCCATCTTTAGCATGTCAGCGTTTTCTATGTGCGTGATTCTGCCCTTAAGCGTCAGACTGTCAGCGGATATGGTGAAGACGTATGCGCCCTGCCACACTGGATCGCCATATGCCCAGTCAGGAACTTCTCCGTCGTATTGGCTTGGGTCCAGCTTCGCCTCCGTGACCGGTAGCACCAGCAGGTTTCTTTCTCGGTCAAACAGCAATGCTTTGTGGTCCCAAAGCACTGGAGAATCTGATCCCCTGTCGCCTATCTCAAATTTGGCGACTTCAACAGGGTTTGACACGTCGCTTACGTCGAAGAGGGAGATTTTTATTCCCTGGTACCATGCGAAGTCCTCTTTTGCGTCGTAGATTGTTTCTTTGCCGATTCCGATGATGTGGTTTTCGTCGTATGGGTGAAGGTAGCCTGAGTAGCCTGTTACTTTGAGTTGTCCAAGGACTGTTGGCGCTGTGGGGTTTGACATGTCTATCACAAAGAGGGGGTCAATGTTTCTGAATGTGACCAGGTAGCATCTGTTGCCCATGAACCGTGTTGAGTAAATCTGCTCTCCCGGAGCCAAATCTTCCAGTCTTCCGACGATGTTGAGGCTCATGTCCAGAACGTAAACGTTGTTCTTGGACTGTTCCTGTTCTTGCTCCGCAAAGGTTCTCCAGCCGAAATTGTTGATTGTTGTTGCTATTCTGAAGTAGCCTCCGTATTCATCCATGGAGAACTGGTTAAGAATGTGTCCTGGAACTTCGCCTGACGCTGCAGGAGTTATCGCCTGCTTGTCTATGCTGATTCTCTGAACTGATGTCTTCATGGTTTCGTCTTCTTGCCAGTTGTAGTCTGGGAACGTCAAGTAGATGTTGTTCTGTGACACGTAGATTGCGCTGGTGCCTCCCACAAGTATTGTTTCGTGGGTTGGCTCTTGCGCATCGTCTTGGATGTTCATGGCAACGATGGTTGTGAAGCTGTAGGAGCTGTCTGAGAAGTTGTAGTAGTAAATGTCAGTGGCATCTATTACCTCTGTTTCATTATCTGAGTGGACTCTGGGAAGGAAAACGTCTGTTTCGATACGGTAGGTATACTGTGTTGCAACAACGTAGACGTAGTCGCCGATCATCCTTGAGCCAAAATAGTCTCCGTCAACAGAAAAGTTTCTTGTCAACACAGGGCTTCCCCTGTTTGAGATGTCATAAACCTTGATTGAGGTTGTAGGCGGCTCGTATATTATAGGCAAGAGGGGCACTGGCTCAACAGGTATTGGCTCTGTGGGTTTGCTCGGTTCTTCATCTGGCGCGGTTCCGTTCCCTGCGTCAGGAACAGTCACTGACCCATCATCTGTCTTTGCATCATTAACAGGCTCAGGAACTCTGGGCAAGTCAACCACTATTCCAGGCTCGTACAGCGGAAAAATTCCATAATCTGTCTCAAAGACAGCTAACTTGTCTCCGTTGACGAAAATTCCAGTTACGTAGCCGTCTAGGATGATTTTTGAGAGAACCTGTGCTTCTTCAGCAGGAACTGCCTTCACGATGGTTATGTTTCCTCCTGAAACAATGTAGATGTATTCGCCGTCAGTCTTCACGATGTCTGCTTCGTCAACGCCCGCGACTTGGACGTTTGTTTCCGAGTAGTCAGCTCCATTTGTGGTTCCAGTAGGCTCTATTGGTGCTGTTGGCGCGGGTTGAGGAACTGTACCTTGGACTGAGAACTCTCCGCTTTCTAGTACTGCGTCTCCGCGTACAGTCGATTTAATCCAGTAATTGTATGGATATGAAGAGGATGTTTCGAGGAAAGTTTGCAGTTCTTCGTATGATGAGAACTTGTTTAGTGTAGTCTGAGTGATTTGGCTTGTTGCCTCAACAGGGGGGTTTAAGTACAGATACAGTGGTATCGATGAGATAACCAGAAGTGTTGTTAGAAAAGAAACGGTAAACAGTTTTGTGTTGTTCATATTTTCACCTTTATTTCATGTTATTATCTACCATTCTCTCGGTACGGAACTTAATGCTAAGCTTTAGAACATGGTGTACAAAAAATAGAACAGCTAAGAAATCCGTTTCCTTAGGTAAACAAAAACCCCCAACGCAACAAGAAAACTGGGCACCGTCAACAATCCAATCGGCGACAAGTCAGTAATGTCGTCTGCTGTCCTCACAACTAGCTCAGGTTCCTCGGGTTGAACATCAGTCTCCGGGGGAGTTCTTGTGGGCTCCACTGGCTTGATTGGCGCTGGCTCAGGGGGTGGTACCGATTGAATTGAATAGTTTCCTGCGTCTAAACTTTTGCTTTCGCCAAAGTCTTGTTCGTTTGGTTCTGTTGGCTCGGAAGTCGTAACTGTAAATTCTGGGACTGTAAGTGAATTCTTGTCGTCTGGAATAGTCTGTTCTGGACTAAGCAGCGCTAAGGGAGCAATCATGGTGACTGTGCCAAGCAAGATGGCAAGCCCAACGTAAAGAATTACTTTGTTCAACTTTCTCGTCCATCCTATCAAGGCGTTGGCGTGCTTTTAAGTCCACACATTAGAACAGCCTCAAAATGGCTTCTCTCTCCATAACCTCACCGTTTCAATCCACAAAACAAGGTTGGCTACAACCCCAAACAGGATGGCGGCAATGTTATGAACTGAGCCTGTGGGCTGATACAAAACAAAATTGTACACAACAAGGTATATGGCAAACATGGTGGAGAGCCAAATAGCATAAAACAGATGACGGGGAACAAGATACTTTCCCATCCTACTGAAGAACTTTAGTACGCCAACCTTGATTTCCTGATTCAACAGGTATTCTCCTCTCACTGTCTTCTCTGCCAGACCCAGAGACAGCAGCTTTTCCAAGTGGTGCGCGGCTACGCTTGGACTGGACAGCCCCAAAGAACGCTGAACCTCACGGACTCCAACGCTAGTATCTGGGTCTCGTAGCATGTACCAGTATATCTGAAGCGTTTTGCCTTTCAATTGGGATTCGATTTCAGCCAAGTCAGAGGAAGAGAGGTCAGACATCAAACTCGCCAAAACCAAATATCAACAGTCACATATAATATGATTCTCCCAAAAACCTCTTCAACTTGTTCACCATGCTTGTTACCAAGGGTTTAACCTAGCATGATTCGTTTGATTTGAAGAAATCTGGAGAACTATGCTGGAATGAAAGGCTTTTAGTATAATGGTGCTCAACAAAAATGCTGCAGGAGAAGACGTGTATGGGGAAGAGTGTAACCCAGAAGATACTGGAAGCACACCTAGTAGAGGGAACGTTTGAGCCCGGCAAAGAAGTAGCCCTTAAAATTGATCAGACTTTGACTCAGGACGCAACCGGAACCATGGCTTATCTTCAGTTTGAGGCAATGGGGCAGCCGAAAGTCAAAACCGAGCTTTCTGTAAGCTACATAGACCATAACACAATCCAAGTCGGATTCGAGAACGCGGACGACCACCAGTATCTTCAGTCAATCGCAGCAAAATACGGCATCTACCTGTCAAGAGCCGGAAACGGGATATGCCACCAGGTACATCTGGAACGCTTCGGAAAACCTGGAAAGACGCTGTTAGGCTCTGACAGTCACACGCCAACCGGGGGCGGATTAGGCATGATCGCCATTGGAGCCGGAGGATTAGATGTTGCGGTTGCCATGGGCGGTGAGCCCTTCTATCTTACTTGCCCAAAGGTAATCAAACTAGCTTTGAAGGGAAAACTGAGCCCATGGGTTTCTGCAAAAGATGTGATTCTGAAGGTTTTGGAGATTTTTGGCACAAAAGGCAATGTTGGCTGCGTGTTCGAGTATGCTGGCGAGGGCGTGAAAACGTTGTCTGTTCCTGAACGGGCAACCATAACAAACATGGGCGCAGAATGTGGCGTCACCACCTCAGTTTTTCCGTCAGATGAAGTCACAAAACAGTTTCTGGCCGCTCAGAGCAGAGAAAACGATTGGCTTGAACTAGAAGCTGACAAAGACGCACAGTATGACAGCGTAGTTGAGATTAA
>PIXS01000286.1 GCA_003096255.1 Candidatus Bathyarchaeum sp.
ATCCGTGACATTTGTCAGTCTGCTCATCTGAGGGTTATCGGAGAACTGTTTGATTCTGGTAAAGCAAGCGACAAAGATGCCAAGCCAAGACCGTTGTCTATTGATGACTTCAAAGGTATTTTGGCAGACAGGAAACCCAGCGTATCTCCACGAGTTATCTCGACATACAACGAGTGGTCTGAAGCCTTCAAAGCTCTATAGGAAGACAAAAATGATGCTAGAAACTCAAAAAAGTGGTTTTGGAAAGGTTCAGAGAAAATACAATTCCTTCGTTAATTATGAGAATCTCCTTTCTCCCTTTAACATCGCATTATCTCTGAGCCCCAAAGTACCACTTGAGTTTGTTAGCCTCTCTTCAACCGTTTAATTACGATTGAAACCTTCTCTTCCCCTTTTATTTTTGCACCTTTTAAACTTGACACCATAGCTATAACGCTGTTTCTTACTATGTCTTGAACAAAGTCGCCCAAGGGCACGATTTCGTCTTCGATTTGTATTGTGATTTTTTGTTCGCGCTTGTGTTTTCTTTCTACTTGAACTGCCACAGTATTGGTAACAAGGTCAACAAGTTTTTTGGGGTCTTTCATGGGGTCGATTACTGGGTACTCTGTTTCTACGGTTTGTTCTGCCTTGTGATTAATGAAGGCAAGAATGTTTTTGTAGCGTTTTAGTGACTCGGTCATGTCATCTGGGGTTTTTATTCCCACTATTTTGGGTATGCTAAGGTCTTCTCCTACCAGTGATTTGAAGCCTTCGAGGATTATGACGTCGGTTTCTTCTGGGATTTCGGAAATGATTTGTTCTAGAGAAAGTTTTTTGGTGTTAACTTTTCTGATGATGCCTAGTTCGTTTGGTGCTACGCTTAGGACTGTTTGTGCTCCTGCTTTTGCTTGCCTGTATGTGTCTTTTCCTTCTGTGTCTAGTGTGAAGTTGTGTTCTGGGATTCGTTTGGCAGACGCTACAGTGTAGCCTTTTTCTGTTAACCCTTTCACTATGTACTCTACGGCTGTTGTTTTTCCAGAATTGCTGCTTCCAACAACCGCGACTATAACCCTGTTAAACATCTAATTCGATAATCTCCTTCAAAGACAATAGAACCAAGTCTAATCAACAGCACAGACAACTATTACACATTTAAATTTTAACCCAGCCAAACATGTTTGTTCTCTTTTTGTGTGGTTTCTTTAATTTTTGTCATGTTTTCACTTCCTGTTATGTGAAAACCATCTCGTCCCAGAAAATTTAATTATGAATACAATTATTAATGATACTTTTAATATTATTTTAGGTTAAAAAATTAGAAGGGGGTGAATCATTAGATGAGCGGTCCCCGACTTGCAGAGCCATTATTGCCACCTTCTGTTGCTAGACTCGTAAAAGAAAGCGTTAGTGTCCTTAAAAAATTTGAATTGTACATTTCCATTTTAACAGTCAAAAATATTGATGAAAAAGGAGAAATTATGGTTAACCTCGCTGGATATGATGGAACAAATTATGTTGTAAAGCCTCTAAAAACCCTAAACCCCGATGAATCACACGGACTAACTGAAAATCAGATGAAAATTGTAGAGGATTTCAAACCAGATGCGGGTATACAAGCAATACTTCGAACCAACTCAGCAAGAGTCTTTTTTGAAGTAAAGAACCTTCGATCTATATCTCTTAATTACCGACGAATCCAAGGAGAAGACTTTCCTTGGTGGGGAAAATCTCCCATTTACTATGACATTAGTACAATTGCATCTAACGCCAAAAAGAAAGATTACATCCGTGAAGGTGAACAAGTCATTCTTTGGTATGGAAACGAGATAGTAATCGATGTTTAATGGGGTCTTATTTGACTCTATTATCCCTCTTTTTTATGACTAAATGTTACAAACTTCCTGCTTAGTTTGCATGGTCAACGTTGGCAGGGTTAAATTTTAATCCCAAACCCAAAAAACAGAAAAAATAGGTGTCAAGAATGGATGTCTGAGACTTAACTCGGAAATACCTTTGGAGAATGACAGATGAAGACAACGATGAAGGGATTATTTTGATTTTTTCCACGTTAAGTTTTTCAGTCCATTCTTGTTTTAGCCAGATTCTTTCCTTTTTGGTTGAACTTGAAGAAGAGTTAACTGACACAAAAAACAGGAAGTTGTTGATGAGCACAGGTCGAAAGTTTCTCCCGTAAGGGAAAAAGTGCTGCCCTCCTGTCTTGACTGTTTTCAGCCTCTTCTTCTTAGTTTGTTCCCCACAAAAAAGGGGAAAGGAAGTGAGTTTTTCCCGATTTATTTGCGTCTTCGCAGTGCGAGATATGCTACTGCGCCAATTATGCATGCAGCTACGACAGCTATGACGATTGCTAGTTCAGTGCTGATCAAAGGTGTTTCGACAGTTGTTTCTGGTTCAGGCTCCTCAGGCTCTTCTGGGGTTTCAGGTTCCTCAGGGGTTGTTGGCTCTTCGGGGGTTTCTGGTTCTTCTGGAACTGGTTGTGTGGGTTCTTCTGGTTCAATTGGAGATGCTGCTGATGCTGCTGGACCAACTGTGACCCATGCTGTTGCTGATGAGCTGCCATAAGATTTGTCTCCTGCAAAGGATGCGATGACTTTGTATGTGCCTTCTGCTGTTGGGGTCCATGCTTTTCCAAATGTACCTGAATAACCTTCAGTAGTTACAGTGCCAAGGTCAACGTAAGTTCCGTCTTCAGCTATTGCAGTAATGGATACAGGAACTCCTGTAACTGTCTCATCGTGCCAAATACCGTCAATTGGTCTTTGTTGGTGCAAGTATTCCATTTGTAGTGTCATCGAGTCTTCAGAAACACAAGGCGTACCAGGCTGACCAGGAGACATGTCCAAAACTGACCCTGAAACGGTCATCGGCGAACCTACTGCGGCTCCGCTGAGGGGAGTCATTACGGTTGTTTGAGTTTCACCTTTTCCGAAAACATACATGTATCCGTCGTAACCGCCAGCTGCTGTAAGGTAGCCATCAGCCATAGCACCGGGAGTCATGAATCCAGTGATGTCCCAGATACCTTCACCAGTATACGCGTCTACACAGTGAAGTCCCCAACCTCTAGTAACAGGCTGAGTAGTAGTGTGCTCAGTGTTGAAAACATAGATTTTACCGTCAGCTATTTTGCCACCAGCATTAAAGGAATAAACCGTTGTTCCGTCAGGTGTAACGTAAGGAGTTTCATAGGGACTGTCTGCAGGCGCCTCATATTTCCAGACTATGTCACCAGTGTCCCAGTCAAAGGCGTAGACACCAGAATAAGCGGTTCTGTAGAACATGCCATAAGCAGAATGTATGGAGTAGGCTCCAAAGCTAGGTGCATCCCACGGGTAATCCATCTGTTCGCTTCTCCAGGCTTGATTTCCTGTTATCAAATCAAAAGCCAAAAAGTCTCCATCTTTCATCAAAACAGCGACTTTTCCATGATCAGCAACTGTGCATGAACTGCTGTATGAGCGTTCCATGATTGTCTTGTCCCAAAGTTCTTGTCCTGTTGTCAGGCTTGCTGCTCTTAACTCTATACCAACCCAGTCTGCTCCCGCGTCTCCATAGTTTACCATGTTTTGTTGCACTGCCACACCTGTTTCGAAGTCTTGAGCGGTTCCTAAACTGCTCCAAGCGAAAGTTACGTTATTGACTACTCTTTCAGCAAAGTTTTCCGTGTCTCCGTTTATTGTCCAATTTATCAAGCGGTAATCAGGATTCATGAAATCGCAAAGATTTTGCACACTCAACACGTAAGGGTCACAGTATATTGTTCCATCCATAACCTCTACTTCGAGGTCCAAGCTTCCATCGTATGGGTCCCATTTTCTCAATATTCCACTGGAGATACCAACAAGATAGTCA
>PIXS01000287.1 GCA_003096255.1 Candidatus Bathyarchaeum sp.
CAAGCACCGGCTCTTGCAGCATACGAATCTCCGTATATCAATTCAGATGATGAAGGCGTTTATCCATTCAATGGTGGTGCAATTATTGCGGATGGAAAGATGTATGTGTATAACACAGAGCACACTGCTAGCTGGCCAAGGACTAGGGGCTGGGGTCTACATTGCATTGACATCTTTACTGGTGACCTTGTGTGGAAGATTGCAAATCCAATGTCATTTGGTGGCATTGCTGATGGTTATCTAACTGCTGCTAACGGTTGGGATGGTTATCAATATGTTTTTGGTAAAGGTCAATCTGAACCCACTGTTACCGCTCCAGATGTTGCAGTACCCGCTGGAACTGCAATGACAATAAAAGGCACAGTACTTGACTTGTCACCAGCTCAGGCTGGAACTCCATGTGTATCTGCAGGCTCAATGTCTACTCAAATGGAGTACTTACACCTACAACGGCCAATCGGTGGAATTTGGGGCGACCAAGTAATAACAGGTGTTCCCGTATCCCTTACTGCTGTCGGGGACGACGGTACATACGTTGATTTAGGAACTGTGGTCACCAACGGATACTATGGAACATTTGCCTTGTCTTGGACTCCTGAAAACGAAGGAACATACGAAATCATTGCATCATTTGAAGGTGATGAATCCTACGGAAGTTCAGCAGCAGCAACAGCCGTCACTGTAGGTCCAGCAGCAACCGCAACCGGGACAATAGAACCAGAGCAAGCCCTGTTTAGCACTGAATTTGCAATAGCCCTCGCTGTAATAGCCATTGTTGCAATTGGCGCAGTAGCATATGTGGTTCTTAGGAGGCGGAAATAAAGAAATTTCCTCCCTCTTTTTTGGGAGTTAAACCTTCAGAATAAGACGCTGAAAAGGATACCAGGGAAGAGAAATGATAACAGTCCCCTGTTTAGTGGAATACGTTCATTGCTCATCAACAAATTCTCCTGTAACTCCTCAGTTTAGTCTTATTCTGAAAAAGTTTGAAGAATTAGAGGTCTGAAAGGGTTTAGTCTGAATGAAATAAAAATGTGATTACACAATCCACAGGTTTTTTCGTATATCTTCATTCCCCGTAGGTATTTCGGATTAAACCTCAGAAAACCTTTATTTCTATTCAAACATTTTTAAGAGTGAAATACAATGTCACAACCAATTTGCAAATGTGGTCACCCAAAATCAGACCATCTTGACTTCATCACTCGATTAGATAAACAAACTAACACCCAGTACAAAGAATATGTTGACATGGGTTTTGGAAAATGCAAAAAATGTGAGTGCCCGTTTTTCAGAAGATAGCCAATTCTTCCATTTTCCTCATTTCGTCTGTTGGTTTTCGTTCTGTTTTAAGCTTCCCCGATAGGTTGTATGCGGAATGATTTTCTGGGCTACATCGATATATTTCTGAAATTCGTCTTCGTCTATTTTTTTTTCCATGAACTTCTCGTCTAGAACTGTTTTTCCGATGCTGACGTCAAATTTTTGTAAGACGTATTTTTTGCAGCCTTTGATTTGATTGCACAGCTGCTCTATGTCTTTTACAGTATGTATTGTGGGAACAACTGTTGTTCTGAACTCATAGTCTATGCCTGAATCCATCAAGAGTTTGATGCTTTGCTTGACCTTTTCTAGAAGTTTTTCAGCCTTTACTCCAGTTGCTTTGGAGTAGTTTTCAGTGTCAAGGGGTGCCTTTACATCCATTGCAACATAATCGACAAGTCTTTTGTCAATCAACTCCTTCAGTAAAGCTGGGTTGGTTCCGTTGGTGTCCAGTTTAACCAAAAGCCCCCTTTGCTTGAGTTTTTGGCAAAATTCTGGCAAGCGCCCGTATAGTGTTGGCTCGCCGCCTGTGATGCACACTCCGTCAATCCATCCTTTTTGTTTGTCAAGCTGTTCATCTATGAACACCATGGGGATTGTGTCCAGATTTTCAGGTTGCAAAACTAGGTTTACGTTGTGACAAAAGGGGCAACGAAAGTTGCAGCCGCCAACGAAAACAACTGAAGAAATTTTTGTGTCCCAATCCACAAAACTGACATCTAAAAAGCCCTTAACATCCACTGTTAAACCACTTCAAAACAGATGGGATTGGCACCTTATGACCTTTTGTTTGTTGATTTTATTGGAAAAACAAGCCTGTGAAATTTTTCAACTTTTAAAAAAATGAGGAAAGGAAGTGGAGGCTAGAGCTTTTGCCCTAGCTACTTTCCAGTTTTGGTTATTTTCTTTCTAAATGCCATCACTGTCAGGGTTGCTGCTGCAAACAAGGGTACTATGAGCCATGCTGAAAACTCTGGAATAACCTCGTCAACTACCTCAACTAGACCCCACTCGTCTGGAACGTCTCTGGAACTAGGTGGCCATGCTTGAACTCCGTCACCAGAGTTGCTGTCGTCGTATACTGCTACTCTGAGCCAGTAGTCAGGATTAATGTCAAAAGCCGCAACTGCAATTCGAACTTCAATTATCAAGTGTTCTGTCTCAGACAAAGGAGACGTGTCAAAAGAGTCAACTATTAGAACGTCAATACCCGCGCTGTAGCCTGTTTCTTCAACCCATGTTGAGCCATCGCCTCTGTAAACTGTCAATCCTGAATGGTCGTGTCCAATGTAATCAAATCTTAGGCAGTCTGTTTGAGGAGCTGTGCCACCCATTGGTGAGCCACCAGATTCATCTGATGCTGCAACGCACAACTGCAAATAGTCTTCTGGGTCATCGGTTGTGTCATCTAAAACTTCGATAAGGTAGTAGAAGTAAATTATGTCGCCAGTAATCAGTTCGTTGTTGTGTTTAAGCCTGAAAATTGCGTCAAGGTCTCCGCTTAGTTGGGCTTCGGCTGCGTCTGCCCACTCGTAGGGGCTTCCCCAAGCTCCGTCTATGGTTGGCTCTGTTGTTACTTCGAAATCTTCTATTTCGTATCCTGCTTGTTGAGCAAAAACGATTCCAGTTATTGATGCTAGGCAAAGACTAGTCAATATTGCTAAACAAATAGTTATCACTATAGGTTTTTTCATTCTTAACTCCCCCTATTACAGATACTATCTTTCTGACAATATAAAATAATTTTGCAAAACCGCAAATTATGAACCAAACCTGAAGAACACAATTGTTTTTCGAGCTAAAATGGTTAATCTTTATTTTGGGGTTTGACCCTTCCACTAATTATTGAACCTGTAGCAGTTAACCAAAGACTGTTGCAAGATGTTAATGAGGTATTTTGATGCAAGAAACAACAAAAGCTCCACAAAGTGGCTTAGATGAACAAGACGTTTTGAACTCAAGAATGAAAAAAATCAAACACAAAATCGCTGTAATAAGCGGTAAAGGTGGAGTAGGCAAAACAGTTACAGCAGTAAACCTAGCCATAGCCTTCGCAATGCACGGCCACGAAAACAAAGTCGGCCTACTAGACGCCGACCTTCACGGACCCTGTGTTCCAATAATGCTAGGGATGGAAGACCAAAAACTCAAAGTAGGACCCATAGGCGCACTCCCTGCAAAAGGTCCCCTCGGATTAAAAGTCGCTTCCATGACTTTTGTTCTACAAGGAAAAGAAGTTCCAGTAATCTGGCGCGGACCCCTGAAAATGAGAGCAATCCAACAATTCTTAACTGACGTCATCTGGGGCGAACTGGATTTTCTTCTAATAGACTTACCCCCCGGAACAGGAGACGAACCCCTAAGTGTACTAAAACTCTTACCAGACATGGACGGCGTTGTCATAGTTACCATTCCTTCTGAGGTTTCTCAAACCGTGGTTGGAAAATCAATAACCTTCTCAAGGCAACTCAATGTCCCAGTGATTGGCATCGTCGAAAACATGAGCGGATTTGTCTGCCCCGACTGCGGAAAAGAAACTAACATCTTCAAGAAAGGCGGCGGAGAAAAAGTAGCCAAAGAATACGGTGTTCCCTTTCTCGGAAGCATACCACTTGATCCGCGAATATGCAACGATTCGGATGAGGGTGTTTCTTTCCTAGCCGCAAACCCCTCTTCCCCCGCCGCTCAAGCTTTCAAAGGTATAGTAGACGAAATCAAGCGTTTCGTCAACGAATAATAATAGAGGAGCAAAAAGAAATGAAAATATGTGTAACCTCAACCTCGAATAATTTGGATGCCCAAGTTGATCCACGATTTGGCAGATGTGCCTACTTTTTGATTGTGGATTCTGAAACCCTTGAATTTGAAGCCGTCGCTAATGTATCTCAAGATGCATCTAGCGGAGCTGGAATTCAAGCAGCCCAAACCATAGCCAACAAAGGAGCAACTGTTGTGCTAACAGGAAACGTAGGACCCAACGCTTTTCAAGCTCTTAACGCAGCAAAAATCGATATAATCACCGGTGCATCTGGAACCATCAAAGAAGCCCTCGAGAAATACAAAAAAGGCGAACTCAACAAAACAAGCGCCCCTACAGTCGGCGGGCACTTTGGCATGGGCAAATAACCCAACAATTACAAATTAAGCGTGGAGATAAGAAAGAGTGCCCCAACGAATTATTGTGCCTGTAGCAGACCAAACGGGATTGGAAGCTCGTTTAGCAGAGCACTTTGGGCGCGCCCCCTACTTTGCAGTCATTGACTTAAACGACGCACTGGAAATTGTGCAAACGCAGATGGTTGAAAACGTCGGCGCACACACAGGCGGAATCAAACAAGCCCACGACAACATTGTAAAACTACAACCCAAAGCTATCATAGTTTACGGCATGGGTCGCCATGGTTTGCAGGCATTTAACGACGCAGGAATAACTGTCCTAAAAGCCAACGCTGACACACTAAGCCAAGTAATCTCTGGCTACAAAAAGCAGACCCTTGAAGAACTCACAGAAGGCTGCCCCCACGCACACCGCGAATAAACCTTCCACCCAACCACTTTTTCTTAGTTGAATAAACTTTAGAGGTAAAAAACATGATTATTACAGTTGCAAGCGGTAAAGGCGGCACAGGCAAAACCTCTGTAGCCGTCAACATGGCTCTCTCTGCAGGGCACGTTCAGCTTTTGGACTGCGATGTAGAAGAACCCAACGCACATTTGTTTCTAAAAACAAAAATAACCAAAACCCAACAAGTCCACACCCTTATCCCAAACATCAACCAAGAGCTATGCACCCACTGTGGCACCTGCGCCAAATTCTGCCAATTCAACGCACTATTTGCAGCACCCGAAAAAACTATGGTATTTGCTGAGCTATGCCACAGCTGCGGCGGCTGCGCCATGGTTTGTCCAACAAAAGCCATAACCGACGAACCCCACCACATTGGCACCTTAAAATTTGCAGATGCAGATGATTTGGAGCTAGTCTATGGCGAGCTAGAAGTGGGTAAACCCATGGCGGTTCCAGTTATAAAGGCTG